>JAGQRC010000002.1 GCA_020425835.1 Planctomycetota bacterium
CGGGAGTGCTGGCCGACGGAAGCTCGGGCTCTCGGCCGGAATGGGTTTTTCAACGGGCTCCTAGGCCGGCCCGCTCCGCCGACCGCCCCCCACCGCGACGACCGACAAAGGGAGCCCAAACGTCCTGTCGCCCCCGCGAAACGACCGGTATAGTCGCGGTCTGGAGATCGGGCTGAACTCCACCACCTCACTGAACTGTCGCACGCTCTGACCCCGGCCTGACCGAGGAGGTGTCTCCGATGGCCCGTCGCTACGCGTCTGCCCGTAACGCGCTCCACTCGTCCTCACTGCTGTCCCTGTGGGCCACTCTTCTTCTGTTCGTACTGTCGTCCGGCTCCGCGCGTGCCGCGATGGAGATCCTCGTTCTCGAGACCGGTGGACCGGGCGTCACGGAGATGGCGCTGACGAACTACGGCTACCCGGTGGAGATCACCTTCACCGGCCCCGACTTCAATGTGCGCCTCGACGACGGGACCGAGTGGGATCTCGTCATCATCGATGACCCGACCACGACGTTCGACACGATTCCGCTGCAGATGTACATCGACGCGGGGGGACGGGCGATCGTGAACTACGGCGCCATCGCCAGCGACCCGGCGCTCCAGATGACGCTCGGGATCTCGTCGACCGATCAGCTCCTCGCACCCGCCGACCTCTTCGCCTGGGATCTCACCCCTCCGACCATGGATTTCCATCCCGTCTGGGACCTGCTCGTCCCGTTGAGCGTGCTTCCCGACACCGGCACCGCCGGCGCGGATGTCGGAACGCGTTTCACGGTGGCCGTCGGAGCGAACGGGGTCGGTGGTTTCACCCCCACACCGATGCCGAGCGAGGCCGGCATCGTGATCGCCAACGGCGATCGAACGGTGGCGATCGGTCACGACTTCGACACGATCGACGCGCTGACCGCCGAGCCCTTCGTCCAGAACACGGCGACCTGGTTGTTGCGAGGCGGCTGCGTTCCGATCGACATCTTCGAGTGCTCGGCCGATTGCAACACCGGGACGGTTCTCCTCGAGTGGAGGATCTTCAACGGCGGGGCACCGCCATCCGGAATCGAGATCCTCTTCAACGGCTCACCGCTCCCCGGGGCACCGCCCCCGTGTCAGCCTCCGATGTCCGGCTCTTGCGCCATGAGCTTCTCGCACCAACCGGGTCCCGGTGTTCACCAGTACGCGATTCGATGCCTCTGCCCGTTCGGCTACAGCGAGGACGAGTGCCGTGTCGTGGTGGAGCGACGCAGCCTGATCTGGCGCGCAGAGCTTTCGGGAGGGATCACCGACAGCTCGGCCGCGGTCGCGTCGGCGCTCGATGCACTCGGTGAGTCCTACGAAGTCGTCGATACGCTCGACGGCGCCGCGTGCCCGATCCAGTCGAACGAGCGGATCTTCGCGCTCCTCGGGACCTTTCCCGACAACCACGTGCTGACCTCCATCGAGGCGCAGGTGCTCGAGGCGCACGTCCTCGCAGGCGGCTCCGTCTACATCGAGGGCAGCAACACGTGGGGCTTCGATCCGCTCACGGTGTTCTCGCAGGTGGACGGCGTGGACGACCTGGCGCTCGACGGCGATGACTCGTGCCTCGCGCTGAGCGGCGCCGACTTCGGCTCCGCCCAGTTCAGCGGCTTCGACGCGACCTACGTCCAGGACCAGATCGGCGACGACTCCACCGACCGGCTGACCCCCGCGACGACCGACGCGCTGGGATCCAACAGCGCCGTGGTGTGGCAGGCGATCGATCCGGCGCTCGGCGTGCCCCTCTACGCGACGGGGATCTATCACGACACGCCGGTCGGCTTCGGTAAGGTGCTCAGTCAGTCCTGGGAGTTCGGCGGCTACGACGGAGACCGCGTCGCGCTGATGGGCGCGATCCTCGGCGCTCTCGATGTGACCCCGGTCTTCTCGCGCGGGGACGCCAACGACGACGGCGCGCTCGACATCGCGGATGCGATCTACTTGCTGAACCATCTCTTCGTCGGGGGGCCCGGTCCGCACTGCGAATCGAGCGCCGATGCCAACGACGACGACGCCCTCGACCTCGGCGACGTCGTCACCCTTCTGACCGCGATCTTCTCCGGCGGCGCCCCACTCGCGCCTCCCTACCCGAACTGCGGTCCGGACCCGACGGTCGGTGCGCTCGACTGCGGGATCAGCGCCGGCTGCCCGTGACGGGCGAAGGACGGCTACGGTTCTGGTCGAAGCACACCATCGCAAACTCTCGACGAGTCGGACACTCTCGCTCGGGACGACGCGAACGATCGGGGTGTCGCATTGACCCGACGCTCCGGTCGTTCTAGTGTGCGGTCCGAGAAGTTCGTGGAGTGGAGCGAAGTCATCGACGACTCGACGCGGAGGTGAGCTTCTTCGAGGAGCTCGTCGAGGAGACGGCGTCTTCGAGGATACAGCGTCGTCGAGGATCGGTGTCTCGCCCATGGACCTCCGGGTCGGTGTGTGCGCCCGGAGTGTGTGATTCGAGCCGTCGGTCGCATCGGCGGCGGACGGGTTCGGGCTCATGCCGAAACGCGAAGTCTGGACGTCGCGCACGGAGTTGGTGCTGCGCGTCCTCCCCCTGGCGATGGTGCTCGCGAGTGTGTCCTCGTGTGATCGTCCCGTGGCGCCAGCGCCGAACGAGCCGCGCCCGGTCGAGGTGCGCGGTCGATCGGTGCTCCGAGGATCCATCGCATCGGCGCCGGACGTGAGCGACGAACGGGCGGTCGGGTACCCGTCTGGACGCGTCGTCCTCGTACCCCGTTCGTCGCTGGGCGCGCTGTCGAAGCGTGTCGGGCTCGAGATCGATCCCGCTCGGAGCCGAAGTCGCGAGTTCGACTTCGACGCCGGGGCCTTCGGGCTCACGGTCGCGTCGGGGTTGCTCGACTCGAGTGGCTCGTTCGAGCTCCAGATCCCGGACTCGGTCCCGCGCTCGGACCTCGTGCTCTTCGTGCTGAACCTGGGCTCGTCGCACCCCGATCCGTCCTCCGTCCCTGCCTTCGTGTACGGGTGGGCACCGGTGACGCCCGACGGCGCCGGAGCGGCCACCCTGGATCTGGTCTACGACGGTGAGGCGCGTCGCTTGAAGCGACGGTGATCCCTCTTCCGCCTTCCAAACCTCGAGAGGAGCTCCCGTGACTCGTTCACTCCGGGCACTGACGATCGCACTCGGGATGACATCGGTCGGACTCGTGTCGTGGGTGGAGGCGGGCCCGACCTGTCCTCCGAAGGAGATCCTCTTCCTGATGGATGGCTCCGGCAGCATCAGTGCGGCGGACTTCGCGATCGAGAAAGACGGACTGCAGGCGGCGATCTCCAATCCGAATCTCGTCCCGTTGAACGGAACGATCGCGCTCGGGCTCGTCCAGTTCGGGAACGGGTCCACGACGGTGGAGCTCCCGTTGACGACGATCGCGTCCGCCACGGAGCGCGATGCGGTTCTGGCGGCGATCGCCGCGATCGTCCAGCTGGGCGGAAGCACGAACCCTGGCGATGCGATCAACACTGCTGCAGCGGAGTTCGCGACATCGGTGTGCGATCCCGCGGGCGGGTCGCAGCAGCTGTGCCTGATCACCGACGGTCTGCCGAACGATGGTGCGGACACCGCGACGGCGCTCGCGACCGCGCAAGCGAGCAGCTGGGGGCTCGACGGTTTCGGTGTGCTGGCGATCGAGGATCCGGGCGCGTTCAGCGCGGCGGATGCCGAGGCGTTCTACGGCCCACTGGTCTTCGGCGGTGGAGGCGTCACCGTCGTCGCGAACGCGGTCGAGTTCGCGAACTTCGCCGGGCCGACCTGCTTCGGCGACGCGTTGCGGCTGGTGGGGTTCGAGGTCAACCAAGCGATCCAGGACTGGAACAACACGGTGCAGCTGATCGATGGCAAGCGGACCTGGGTTCGTTGCCACCTCGAGCCGGCCGACCCGATGGTCACGCAGACCGTCGCACAGGCTCGTCTGCGCGGCTACCGTGACGGCGTCGAGCTCCCGCTCTCCCCGCTGACGGCGATCAATCCCGGGGGTCAGGTCATCGCACGCCAGAATGCGGTCGATCGTCGCGACATCCTCACTGCGAGTCTGAACTTCATCCTCCCGACCTCCTGGGCGAGTGGAGACCTCGTGCTGGAGCTCGAGGCGGTCGGCGCAGGCATCGACTGCTCGCCCGCCGCGGCGATGGACGACGACTGCACGACCTCCGTTCCGCTGACGTTCGCTCCTTCCGACCGCCCGGAGATTCGTTGGGTAAGGGTCTCCTGGACGGACCTCGCGGGCTGCACGTTCACGCCGACCGTGCTCCAGTCGTGGGAGCTGCGCAACCGCTTCAACGCGATCTTCCCGATCCGCACCCACGTGCGCACGACCGACACCCATACCTACGGTGGTGAGCTCGACGACGAGGATGATCTCCCGATCCTGAGCGACTTGAACTCGGAGCTCCGCACCAAGCGCTTCTTCGATCTCTGCTGGGGCGGGATCTTCGGCTGTGACGAGATCTACTACGGAATCCTCTGGAACGCCAACGTCGGAGGTCTCGCGATCTCGATCGACAGTTCGGTCTCCTCCGGCGAGATGCCCGCCGCCGACTTCACGTATGGTCGCAACCGGCACGCGCACGAGATCGGACACAACCTCGGCCGGCGACACGCGACGTTCTGCGGCGCCGAGAGCTCCGTCGCGACCGCGTTCCCCTACACCGCCATGATCGGCGGCGAAGAGCGGGCGACGCTCGGCCCGATGGACCTGACCGACGATGACTTCATCTTCGGCATGGATACCTATGCCCGCCGGGTGGTCGACCCCAACGACAACTACGAATTGATGAGCTACTGCATCCCGGGTCGATACCGCTGGATCTCCAAGCACACGTACGACGCCGTCAAGACGGCCATCGATGACACCTTCCCGGCCGGAGGAGCGACCGGACCCGCGGGTCCGTACGCGATCTACTCCGGGCGGATCGACCTCGCCACCGACACCGCGATCCTTCAGCCGACGATCATCATCGACGCCCCCGCCGGACCGCCGCTGCCCGATCTCGGGACGTACTCGCTCCGCACGTTCGATGCGACGGACACCATGGTCGCGTCGGTCGACTTCGCGATCGATGCGCAAGAGGCCGACCTGGCGTGCTCCTGCGACGCCTGCCGAGCAACCCGGGACCAGGGCGCCGGTGGCGCGGGTGGGGTCGATCCCTCGACCGCGCACTTCATCGTTCCGGTGCCGTACGACCCGAGCGTCGTGCGGGTGACCGTGGTGCACGGCGGCTTCGACATCGCCGAGCGCCTCGCGAGTGCCCACGCGCCGACCATCTCGATCATCTTCCCCGCCGGCGGCGAGACGCTCGCGACCGACGACCTGACCTTCACCTGGGACAGTGCGGATGACGATGCAGACGCGCTCGTCCACCTCGTCCAGTACAGCCCGGACGACGGCGTCTCGTGGCAGACCCTCGCGGTGGCGACCCCTGCGGAGTCCATCACCGTGCCACGCGCCGAGCTGACCGCAGGCACCTCCGCTCGGCTGCGAGTCTACGCCAGCGACGGCTTCCACTCCGCGGAGGCGACCTCGGCCCCGTTCACCGTCGCGAACAATCCCCCCGGCGTGTCGATCCTCGCGCCACGGCAAGGCTCGTTCTACACGGCGGTCCAGACGCTCTACCTGCGGTGCGTCGCCGAGGATCGAGAGGAGGGTGAGCTGCCGGGAACCTCGTCGAGCTGGTCGTCGGACGTCGACGGCTTCCTCGGCATCGGCGACGACCTCGAGCTCTCGGCCGCAGTCCTCTCCGACGGCGTGCACAACATCACCTGCACTGCGACGGACGCCACCGGCGCGACGGCGACGGACAGCGTCGCGATCGTGAAGGCGACGATCTTCGAGTTCATGGACTGCAACGCGAACGAGGTTTCCGACCTCATCGATGTCGCCGACGGAACCAGCCCGGACTGCAACGTCAACTTCATCCCGGACGAGTGCGACATCGCCGCCGGCTTCAGCGGAGACTGCAATGGGAACGGTGTTCCCGACGAGTGCGACATTGCCAGCGGACTCGAGACCGACTGCAACTCGAACGGAGTGCCGGACTCGTGCGACATCTCGACCGGGGCGAGCGGCGACTGCAACGGCAACGGCGTCCCGGATGAGTGCGACATCGCGATCGGACTCGAAGTCGACTGCAACGGCAACGGCATTCCGGACTCGTGGGATCTGAGCTCGGGTTCCTCGTTCGACTGCAACCTCAACGGGACTCCGGACGAGTGCGACATCGCCGCGGGGTCGGAGACGGACTGCAACCTCGACGGTGTTCCGGATGCCTGCGAACTCGCGTCGGGGTTCGCGAAGGACTGCAATTCCAACGGCATCATCGACGAATGTGACATCGCGAGCGGATTCTCGAGCGACACGAATGGCGACGGGATCCCGGACGAGTGCGCTCTCTTCATCCGCGGCGACGCCAATGTCGACGGCATGCTGGGCCTCGACGACGCGATCTCGATTCTCGAGTACCTCGCGGGGACCGACCCGACGATCTGTCTCGACGCCGACGACGTGGATGACGACGGCGAGGTCAACATCGTCGATCCGATCTTCCTGCTCTCCTACCTTTTCACGAGTGGAGCGATGCCGCCTTCGCCGAGTTTCTGCGGTCAGGATCCGTCCCTCGACGACCTGGACTGCTTCGGCCCCGTGACGAGCTGTCCATAACGGCCCGTCGTCGGGGGACGGCGTCCCCGACCGAGCCCCCCGTGGTGGGGACTCGGTCGCTCGATCGGGACCGGCCGAGCTCGGCGCGAGAATCTCCGGAAACTCGGTGGATCGGGACGCGAAACGTCGTATTCGTCACAGCGCTCGTCCTCACGGATTGGCGTCACCCAGTGCCCCGCCGCCTTGGCCAGGTGGCGGGGCTTAGTTCTCCTCGTACTACCCTTCCCCCGAAGATCGAAATCCGACGGCTGTCGCGGATCGTCGTTATCGGCCAATGCTCCGCTGGCGAGAGCGTGTCCGTCCGAAGCGGACAGCGCGCTGTGAATCCGCGTGTTACGCCGACCACTCCCTGGGTCTCCGCCGACGATGGACGGGACTCAAGCCCGGACTCCTCCCCAGTCGATGATCGAGGGGCAAAGGAGCGCCGACGTGAACGAACTCGGAGTGACGCGGTTCCTCGCGATCACTGCCTGCTTCCTGTGGCTCGCGGCCGGAATCCGCCTCGGGGGCGAGGCCCTCGCATGGACGGCAGCGTTCGGAGCGATCGTCGGCGCGCTCGCTCTCGGGCGGCGACGCCGGGCTCGAGTGGTCCGCCCGGCTCCTCGAGCGGACTCGGTTTCGGTCTGCGAGTGGGCGGTGCACCGACTCTCGGTGGCGACTCGCGCCGCGCGAGTGGGGATCTGGGACTTCGACGTCGTGACCGGTGAGCTCTTCTGGGACGACACGATGTACCGGGTGTTCGACATCGACCCCTCCGTGCCGCCGAGCTACGAGCTCTGGAAGAACAGCGTCCACCCCGCCGATCGGGATCGAGCGGACCGGGAGTTCCGAGCCGCGCTCGACGGTAGCGGCCCCCCTTTCGACACCCAGTTCCGGCTCATCGACTCGCGTGGCGAAGTACGGTACGTCGATGCAGTGGCGCACATCGATCTCGACGACCAGGGCAAGCCGATCCGAGCCATCGGGACCAATGTCGATGTCACCGCGCGGGAGCGCACTCGCGAGCAACTCCGCAAGAACGAGCAGCTGCTCGAGGAGACGAGCCGACTGACGCGAGTGGGAGGCTGGGAGCTCGATCCGAAGAGCATGACCGTTCACTGGTCGCGCGAGGTGCGGCGCATCCACGGGGTGCCGGACGACTTCCGACCCGATCTCGAGACGGCGGTCGCGTTCTATCCGGACGACGGTCCCCGCGAGCAGATCCGGACTGCGGTCGAGCGCGGCATTCAGTTCGGAGAGTCCTGGGATCTCGAGACCGAGATCGAGACCGCCGAGGGTCGTCGCGTCTGGGTCCGAGCGATCGGCGCGGCGGAGTTCGAGAACGGGGAGTGTGTCCGCCTCGCGGGGACCTTCCAGGACATTCACGATCAATGGGAAGCGCGAGAAGCGCTACGGAAGAGCGAGGAACGGCTCGCGCTGGCGATCGAAGGATCGTCCGACGGACTCTGGGACTGGGACGTGGCGTCGGGGAAGGCCTGGTACTCACCCCGGATGCAGACACTGCTCGGTCATCCGGATGATGACTTGGAACCGCGCATCGAGGGCTGGTCGAGGCGCCTGCATCCCGACGACGCCGAGCGCGTTCTCGCTCACATCGCGCACTGCCTCGAGCGAAACGGGCCCTGTGACGTCGAGTATCGAGCCCGGTCGTCGAATGGAGAGTACCGCTGGTTCCGGAGCCGGGGTCGCCTGATCCGCGACGACGAGGGCAGGCCCGTGCGCATGTGCGGCTCCTGCACGGATGTCACCGACCGCAAGCACGCGGAGCTCGCCCTGGTCGAGGAGCGAGACCGGGCGCGTGAAGCGAGTCGAGCGAAGAGCGAGTTCCTCGCGAACATGAGCCACGAGATCCGCACGCCGATGACGGCCATCCTCGGCTACGCCGACCTCCTGGATGACGAGAAACTGGAGGCGGGCGAGCGCGCGGAATTCGTTCGCACCATTCGCCGGAACGGAGAGTACCTCCTCGCGGTGATCAACGACATCCTCGATCTGTCGAGGATCGAGGCGGGCAAGCTGGAGCTGCGGCCGGAGCCCCTGGTGGTGAGAACGCTACTCGATGAGGTCGTCGACCTGCTCGCGGGCCGGGCGCAGGACCGAGGCATCGAGCTTCGAGCGGAGTCGTGCGACACCGCGCCAGAACGCGTCTTGGCCGACCGGTTCCGATTGCGACAGATCCTGGTCAACCTGGTCGGGAACGCGATCAAGTTCACCGAGGAGGGATCGGTGTCGCTTCGCGTGGACATCGATGCCACCGATGCGCTCCGCTTCGACGTGATCGACACGGGCATCGGCATCGAGGAGAGCCAGATCTCTCGCATCTTCGAGGCGTTCGAACAGGTCGACACGTCGACCACACGTCGTTACGGGGGGACCGGCCTCGGGCTGAAGATCTCGCGCGCCCTCACGGAGCGGATGGGCGGGCGGCTCGAGGTCGAGTCGCGGCTCGGCGAGGGCAGCTCGTTCCGACTGCTCTTGCCGGGTGCACGGCAGCTCGAGGGGCAGGACGACTCCCCCGAGTCGGTCGGTCGTGTTTCCTCGGAGAAGGATTCCCCGCTCGACGGTCGACGGATCCTGGTCGCGGAGGATGGTCGCGACAATCAGAGGCTGATCCGACACATCCTCTGTCGGGCCGGCGCTCAGGTGCAGCTCGCCGAGAACGGACGCTTGGCCGTCGAAGCGTTCCACGGCGCGGAGGCGAGCGGTGAGCCCTTCGACCTCGTTCTCATGGACATGCAGATGCCGGAGCTGGACGGATACGAGGCGACTCGACTGCTCCGGAGCGAAGGGGTGACCACGCCGATCATCGCCCTCACCGCCCATGCGATGACCGGGGATCGAGATCGCTGCCTCGAGGCCGGCTGCAGCGACTTCCACAGCAAGCCCATCGATCGACCCGAGCTCCTCCGGACCTGCTCTCGTTGGATCGAGAGCGGGACACTCACCGTCTGAAGCGCGGTGCCCGAGTTCGGCACGCCGTCAGGGGTGGGCGACGGGCGGCAGCTCCGGGGCGACGGGAAGAATGCAGGACAGGGCGCATGGAAGAGGTGCGCACTGTCCTCGACCGACGTGACGTCGAACGCCCACAGCGAGAGTCCGAGCGGAGCATAGGTGCTCTTGTGTCGACTCGAGAACGTCCACTACCCTCGCCGAACCGAAGCCCGGATGGAAGGTGTGAACGACATGGAGCAGGTCCGTGGAAGCAGGTCGCGGCTCGTCGCCTTGGTCCTCGTCTTGGCCTCGGCCGGGGCAGAGCTCTGGGCCGACGAAGCGCCCGGTCCCGTCAAGGTGTTCATCCTGGCCGGGCAGTCCAACATGCAGGGGCATGCGCACGTTCGGACCCTGGAGGCGCTGGCGTTGGACCCGGAGTCCGCGTCGATCGCGACGGAGCTCTGCGATGCGAGCGGTCGGCCGCGCGTCTGCGATGACGTCTGGATCTCATCGCTCTCGTCCGGTGGTGTGAGGACGGGGCGTTTGACCGCAGGGTTCGGGGCGGACGAGAACAAGATCGGGCCGGAGTTCGCGTTCGGTGTGACCGCGCGAAAACGGCTCGGTGTCCCCATCGTCATCATCAAGGCAGCCTGGGGCGGCAAGAGCCTGCACACCGATTTCCGTCCACCGAGCGCGGGTCCCTACATCTTCACCGAAGCGCAGAAGTCCAGGATCGAGAAGCGAGGGGATGATCCCGACGAGGCTCGGGCAGAGAAGGAGCGGGCGACCGGACTCTACTACCGACGGATGGTGGAGCACGTGAGGTCGGTGCTCGCGGATCTCTCGGCGTTGGTTCCGGGTTATGACGCGACCCGGGGTTACGAGCTCGCCGGGTTCGTCTGGTTCCAGGGTTGGAACGACATGGTCGACGGGGACGCCTACCCGCTTCGGGATGAGGTCGGTGGATACGACGCCTACTCGGTGGTGCTGACCCACTTCATCGACGATGTGAGAAGGGACCTCTCCGCGCCGGAGCTTCCCTTCGTGATCGGCGTGATGGGTGTCGGTGGACCCACGACACAGTTCGGGCCGGATGAGCAACGGAGCCGAGCGGTCCAACAGCGATTCCGCGATGCGATGGCGGCGCCCGCATCGGATCCGCGCTTCGCGGGAACGGTGACCGCGGTTCGGACGGAGGCCTTCTGGGACATCGAGCTCGGTCGGCTCTGGACCCGCGACCAGAAGCTCCGGCGCGCTCTCGAGGAGAGACGTGAGAAGGGCGAGATCAGCCGCGCCGAGGAAGAGGCACAACTGGAGGAAGCACGTGCCGCCGCCTTTGCCCCGCGGGAGCGTACCCTCCTCGAGAAGGGCGTCTCCAACGCGGAGTACCACTACCTCGGTTCGGCGAAGATCCTATCGAAGATCGGCCGCGCCTTCGCAGAACCTCTCTGACAGACACAGAACCTCTCTGACAGACACGGCACAAGTGCTTGGGGGAGAAGCACCTGGCTGGGCTTGCCTCCTTCTTCGGATGTCCTCGTTCCGCCGGCGGTAGAGTCGCCTGACGTTCGAGTGTCGCAGCCCGCCCCGTGAGTTCTCGCCCTCCGTCGCACTGCCATGCGAGCACCACCCTTCTTCATGATGGCGACACCGAGCCATACATCGCGTGACGCGCGAGCCGAGAGCCTGGCCGGAATGTGCTTCCGACCAAAAGCTACCCCGCTTGTCTCATTGCGGCGACGCGCACACCAAATGTCACACGGTAGCCATATGTGCCGAGCGGGAAGATTGTCCTGCGCTGCCCCGAGAGCCAACGTCCCCTCGCCGCCTCGAAATCGGTCTCGAACTGCCGAGTGTCCTCGATCGCTCGACGCAAGAGCTCACGATTGCGTGTCGCGTAGCGAGGACTGAGACGAGCGCGCTGGCTGTGGCCTCGCTTCGTCCGCGGCTGCGCGAGCACGGTGCTCGCGCCCGCGAGCGATTGGTCCGCCTTGGACTGGACATCGAGGAGCCAACTCACCATCGCGTCGTACGTCTGCTTGTAGAGCTGTTCGATGAACTCGACGTCGATCTCGGGTTCGTCGGACGCCTCGAAGGGGAACAGTTCGAGTTCGACGACTTCGGGTCGCCGCTTCGAGAAGTAGACCGACGGACGCTCGGCTCGAATCGTGGTGCCCCAGTCGATCCGTGCCGAAGTGAGTCCGGGCCAATCCTCCGGGAGCGTCTGCCCGGCCGCCAGAGGGTTCAACTCGGTGTAGACGCCGAAGCGGATTTTGGCGTCGAGGTCGAGGAGGCGAACGGCGCTGTATCGCTCCGGATCCCAGATGCGTTGCTTCTCCTGGAGGAGTTCTTGAATCGCCTTCGAGGACTCGTGGAGGAACTCTCGCATGAAGTCGGGAATCCGACCTTCGGGGTCGGTCACCACGAGGTGGAGGTGGTTCGACATCATGCAGAAGTGGTGGACCCTGACCCGGTACCGCTTCGACTTGAGCGCGAGGAGGTAGATCAGGATCGCATTGATCTCCTCGGACGGGCGGATCAGGAACAGGTCGCAGAGGCACTTCTTCGTGAGGAGATAGGTGGCGCCAGGAATGATCTCGCGATGACGACAGCGGAGATCGGGACCACCTCCGGAACGCGTGGAATCGCTGGGCTTTGATAGCGCGGACCCGTCGACAGCGAGGTACTCGTTGATCGCTTCACGACAAGCCTGCGTGCTCGAGCCGTATCGCGGACGATGAACCCGTTCTTCTGCGAGATCGAGCCTGGCTGTGCGCGACGTCGGGTACTGCGATGGCTGGCGGCGACCGGCGATGCGGCTCTCGCGCATGAGCTTGGATGGGGACAATGCGAGGTCCTCCTGTTCGGAGTGCCTCTTGGCCAGGCAGGTACGGCCGAGAATAGGGATCGAGAGCGGTGGTGCAAGCTCGTTCGTGGAAGTTCGCTAACAAACTCGAGATCGGCCGTGTCTGTCACGGATGGTGGGGAGGCCGCAGTGGGCGCAGTGTTGGGCGGTGGGAGTTCGGAGGAGCCGGCCGCAGCCCGAGCAGAGCGGGCCCCAGTCGGAGCGCCGGTGGTGGTGGATGGCTTGGAGGGGAACGCGGTCGAAGCCGGTGATCCGATGGAACTCTACCTGAGCTCGCGTGACGAGTTCGTTCGTCGCGGCGCGCGGGTCGCATCCGTGCGCCTGCCGATACTCCTGGATCTGACGGATCGAGTCGCTCAGGAGCGATGAGATGCACGACCACTCCGTCTCATCGAGGAAGGGCATGACGCATTGGCACCGCCAGCAGTCGTGGAACTCTACTCGGACGCCTCTCCACTCCACACTTGCGGCCCGGTGACTGCACCCGAGCGCCGACCACTCGCCGGCTCACGATGCCGTCATCCACGCCCATGCCTCGACGGGAGTCGAGGCCCATCCCTCGCGCCACGCCTTCTCGAACTGCGTCTCGCCGAGACCCCCTCGCAGCTTCTCGATGGCCCGGTCCACCCGCTCGCGGCGTGCGAACGAGAGGGGCGTGGCGAGGCGCTCGCGTTGCACTTCGGAAGCGGCCACGAGTCGGACCGCCTCGTGCAACCGGCCTCCTGCATCTCGACCGAGTGCCGCGGCCTCGCACAACGCTTGCAGCCCGAGCGGGTCGCGCTCACCGGGATGCAGTTCGAGAGCATCGAGAAGGTGTCGGCGTGCCCGACCGAGGTCCCCTCGATCCAACGCGGCGAGACTCGCGCCGATGGCGTTCTTCGCCGCCCAGGCGCGATGCCCGAGTCGCTCGTTCTCGAGTCGGGCGCGGTCGAAGAGTGCGAACGCGCGCTCGAAGTCGCGCGCGGCCGTCGCCACTTCTCCTTCGTTGTGATCGAGAGCTGCTCCGAGGTATCGATCTCCCGAGGTGAGCACCCGAGCCTCGGCGAAGTGTCGCGCGGCGTCGTCGAAGCGACCCTCCTTCAGATCGATCACACCGAGCGAGGTTCGCGCGTGCCCCTTCGCCAGCGGGCGATCGAGGGGCTCGAGCTCCTCGAGTGCATCGTGGAGGCGAATCCGCGCGACGTCGTAGTCACCGAAGTGGAGCGCGGCGATCGCGCTCCCGTGCAGCGCGGAAGCGTGCCCCACCGGATCGTCGAGCGCACTCCACATCTCGAGAGCGTGCTCGTAGGCCAGACGCGACGCGCGCGCATCGCACTGCGCCTGCGCCAACAAACCGACGCACTCGAGCGCGCCGGCCGCCTCCACCGACGCTCCCGGCAGAGGCGTCGAGAGCTCCTCGGCCAACCGTCGTCCCTCCTGCCAGTGGCCGCGCAGGAGCCAGTAGCGGTACAACGAACGAACGAGGCGCAGCCCCGTCCTCACCTGCTCCGGATCGCCCGACCGTCGGCAGCTGCGTACGGCCTCGACGATGTCGGCATGATCCGCATCGATCGCCCGCAGCGCCTCCGCCTCGTCCGGACCGCGCAGCCGCGATGTCCAACTCTCGACCCGGTTCGAGAAGTAGCGCCGGTGTCGCTCTGCGATCTCGCCCTGCTCGGACGTTTCGCCCTCGCTCCAACGACTCTGCGCGTACACGCGAACCGGATCGAGCAGTCGATAGCGAATTCCCCGGAGCCCGTCGCCCGGTCGACACTGGACGAGGCAACGATCGACGAGCCGTCCGACGACCCGTGACACCGGCTCCGGTCGTCCCACCCCCACGATCGCTTCGATCGCTTCCCCATCGAAGTCGCCGCGAAAGACCGCGATCCTCCGGAACACCCGTCGCTCGCTCTCGTCGAGCAACTCGTAGCTCCAGTCGAACAACGTCTCCAACGTGCACTGGCGGTCGGTCCGCTCCGTCGGCCGTCGCCGACGCGCGAGCTCCCGGAGATCGTCGAGCCGAGCCGCGATGTCCGCGACGGTCCCCTCTCGCGTGCGCGCAGCGGCCAACTCGATCCCCAGCGGGAGTCCGCCGAGACGTCGACAGATCTGCGCGACCATCGGTACTGCCTCGTCGTGGATAGCGACGCCCGCCATCGTCGCACGATCGATGAAGAGACTCACGGTGGGGTTGGCCCGCAGCCCGCGGACGTCGAGGTCGTTCGCGGAGTCCGGCACCGGAAGTGGATCGACGCGAAACACTCGCTCCGTCTCCAGAGCGAGTTCCTCGCGACTCGTCGCGAGAATCCCGAGCGATGGACAGTCGGCGAGGAGCGCATCCGTGACGCGTGCGACGCCGTCTCGACATCGCTCGCAGTTGTCGAGGAGGAGGAGCAACGACCGCGCGCCGATCTCCTCGGCGACCGACTCCAGTGCACTTCGGCCCGGCCGATCGGCGACGCCGAGCGCGCGGGCGCACGCCTCGGCGACACCTTCATCATCGTCGCTCGGCTCGATGCTCGACAGGTCGACGAACCAGACGCCGCCCGGGAATCGACCGACTCCACGATGCACCATCTCCAACGCGAGTCGCGTCTTCCCCGAACCTCCGGGCCCGACCAGACTGACGACGACACCGGGTCGGACACGCTCGGCCAGCGCCGCGAGATCCTGCTCGCGGCCGACGAAGCTCGTCGCCGACCGCGGCAGCCGCGGCGGCCGTTTCGCGAGCCGTGTTCGCTCGCGCGCATGCGCGTAGGGAAGGAGCGCGGCGCGGAACTCGTCGAAACCACGAAGTCGTTCGTCGACTTCCTTCCGGAGCGATCCCCGAAGAAGCGCCGTCACGTCGGTCGGCAGGGTCGACGGGAGGAGCGACCAGTCGGGATCGGACTCTTCCGCTCGTCGCCAGCGTTCGAAGGGGTCCTCGCCACCGAATGCGAGAGCGCCGGTGAGACACTCGAACAAGACACATCCGAACGAGAAGACGTCCGCGCGTCCGTCGACCACGTCCCCCCGCGCCTGCTCGGGGCTCATGTAGCCCGGGGTCCCCACCACCGCGCGCCGCGCCTCCGTTCCTGGACGCGCCGGCCACGTGAGCCACTCCGGGGCGCGGTCCTCGGTGAAGAGCGCGAGACCGAAATCGAGAACGATCGCCCCGCGCTCGGGATGCAGCACGATGTTGCTGGGCTTGAGATCGCGATGGACGACGCCGACCCGATGTGCCGCGGCGAGCGCCCCGGCGACCTGTCCACCGATCGCGAGCGCTTCGTCGACTCCGAGGGATCGCGCCATCAACGCGGCGTCCAACGGGGGCCCGTCGATCCACTCCATGGTGATGAACGGTCGATCGCGCTCCACCTCGAGAGAGTGCACGGTGGCGATGTTCGGATGACCGAACGCGGCGAGCGCGCGCGCTTCCGACTCGAACCGCGCCCGACGTCGTTCACTCGACGCGGCGTCGGCGAAGAGCCGCTTGATGGCGATCCGCCGCTCGAGAACCGGGTCGAGCGCGAGGAAGACCTCCCCCATTCCGCCCGCACCGAGGCGCCGTTCGATCGGATAGCGCCCGAGAGACTCCGGAAGCCGCTCGCTCCGCGGCAGTGCCGAGAACACCGAAGCCATCTCGTCGAGGAACGCGTTGTTGTCACGGATCTCCGAGAGCGACTCCGCGCAACGGGAACAACCCGCGATGTGCCCCGAGTGCTCATCCGATCGACCGGCGACGAAGCGCTCGAGCTCGAGGAGCGTGGGACATGCGTTCATGGCGAAGCCATTCGTCGACGGCGAGAGACGAAGCGGAAAAAGGAAAGGGGCCCGGGCTGAGGGCCCCTTCCCGAGGAGAAATTGTCCGATGACGCCACCTCGTCGTCTACGGACAGCTATCGAAGTCCTCGCAGCCGAGCGCATCGCTGCTCGGATCGAGACCACAGTTCGGGTAGGGCGCGGCCGGAGCGGCGCCACCGGCGAAAGTGAAGTTGAGCAGCGTGATCGCATCCCCGAGGTTCAACGATCCACTGTCGTCGACATCGCATGCCGCGGTGCAGGTCACCGTCGACGTGCCGCCGAAGAGATAGCCGAGGAGGAAGATCACGTCACCGATCCCGACGCCTCCGTCGGAGGCGCAGTCCCCGCGCGAGAAAGGAACGGGGGCGAGGTCACCGGAGAACGCGCCGAGGTACGCTGCCATCAGCGCCCCCCGGTCCCCGTCGTACCCAGCAAAGTCCATCGAGGATGCGATGGTCCGGTGAGTCCCCGCCCCACCCAACGACGCGTCGTGATAGACGGTGGTCACTTGGGCCGCGCCACCTTCGTTGACGAAGACCGGCGCAGAGAAAGAGGAGGATGCTTCGAGGTGATCGGCGAAGGTGGTGCCACCGGAGTAGCTGGCGTCGAAGCCGCTCAGATCGAGACCCAGACCGGAGTCGAGCCCCGTCACCGAGAGGATGGACTCTTCCGCGGATCCGGTGTCCACGATCGTCACACCGGTCAGGCTCGACATCTCACCCCCTGCGGAGAAGCCGAGATCGCCGCCCTCGATGTAGAGCGAGGAGCCCGCGACGCTGGCGAGGATCGACGCGATCTGCGCGATCTCGTCCGTCGTCAGCACATGGTTCTCCGGGAAGTGGCCGAGCGAGATCCACAGCCCGACCGGGGCGCCGCTCGACTGCAACTGTCCGGCGAAGTCGAGGAAGCGTCCTGTGCCGTACGCCGAGCACGGATTGCGTCCGGCGTCGTCGAGGCGATCGACCAACTCGCAGGTGTCCGGCTTGGAGTCACCGATGTTCTCGAGGTTCACGTAGACCAGGTCGGTGACGCCGGTGACCATCGCACAGGTTTCCGAAGTCGTCGTGCCGCCGGTCGCCGGGTCGGTCGCGATCAGGTCGTACTCGTAGGCACCGGGACCGGGCAACGTGTCCTCGAAGTCGACGTCGGTGCCCGCGATCACCGCGAGCGGCGATCCGTTGCGGCGAATGGTGATCGAGCCGTAGACCCGACCCCGGACCCACGCCAGGGCAACGGTTCCGTCCCCGTTGTCGGTGCAGGTCAGATCGGATGGGGGGAGCAAGGGCGTGCTGCCGGTGGAATCGCAGCGATCCTGCTCGTTCGGGAGGATCTGCGGCTGCATCACCGGGGGTGCCGACGATGTGACGAACGGCGTGAGCTGATAGTCGATGTTCATCCAGTCGACGAACTGATCGGGCCAGGTCAGCGAGAGGTCGAGCTCACAGCCGGTCCGGCCCTCGTCGTCCGTGCGGATCACGAAGTAGTCGTGACAGCAGAGACCGGTATCCGCGAGGATGATGTACCCGCCGTCATCGGTCAGGTCGAAGCTGACCGCGCTGTCGTACGGCTCCGGGCCGTCGTACCGCCACTGCCAGAGCGCGCTCCCGTTCGCGTCGAGTTTCGCGAGGACCGCCTGGGGGTAGGTGTAGCCGGAGGCCCACGCCCAACCGATCATCGCGAGATCGCCACCGGGCAGCTCGCGCACCGGACCGGTCAGCTGCATGCCGGTGTCGGCACGACTCCAGATCGGAACGCTGAATCCGTCGATCTTGAGTGTCGCTGCGCCGAACGTCGTCGTGTCGCCCACGGCGAGCGGGTTGAAGGGACCGCGTCGTGTCACGACGAAGCCGCCGTCCGACGTCGGCGTGATCCCCAGCCCCTGGTCACTGAAGGTGTCGGTCCCGTACTCGGCCGCCCAGATCACGTTCCCGACGTTGTCGGTCCGCGCGACGATCGTGTCCCAGATGTCGTAGCGACCGGGACCGCTGTAGCCGGTCACGACGAAACCATCGAGGCCGGTGCCAGCGAAGTCGAAGACCTGCTCGACATCGACGAACGCGCCCCAGCTGGTCGGGAAACGCTGATCGCGGTAGGAGTTCATCCAGACGAGCGCCCCGGCGGGGTCGATGCGCAACAGGAAACCCTCCTGCTCACCCGCGGCGTCGACGCGGGCGCCCGCGACGATGTAACCGTCCGGGGTTCCGCCCGCCGGGTCGACCGGATCGAACTGATGCACCACTTCGAGGTCGAGTCGGAAGGAATAGTCGGCCGCCGGGTCGATCCCGTACTCGTAGATCCACAGCACCACCCCGTTGATGTCGGTGCGCGCGACGAAGACCGAGCGGTTTCCGGGATCGTAGTATGCCGTCGATCCGAAGTGTCCGGTGACCACGTAGCCCGGGCCGAATGCGTCGCCGTCGACGTAACGGACCGCAGCGGCGTGATCGAAGAGGTCGATGTCGAGTGCGATCCGAAAGTCGACGGTTCCGTTCGGGAAGAGCTTCATCAGCCAACCGTCGGTGTCGTTCGGACAGCAACAGTCGTAGAGCTCGGAGCCCGCGGTCATGTACCCGCCGTCCGGCGTCCGCACGATGCTCGACGCGTAGTCGTAGAGTGGAGTGCCGATGGTCCGTTCGAACGTCTGAGCGGAGAGGATGGTCGGCGCCAGCGCCAACGCGAACAGGACGACGGCCCGGGCGCGAGCCGGGGCGAGCAGTCGAGACATTGCGAGCTCCTTTCGGGAGTTCCTTCGTGGTCGCTCTTCCTGCGCGCCACCCCGTCCTTTCTTGCCGCGGAACTCCGAGAAAAAGTCTGCACCACCTCAAACTTCTGCTTGCTCACCACTTGCGACGCGCCCTGCCGTCGGTGATCCCGGATCAGTAGAGTGACCGACACGGGAGGTGGCCTCCCGATTCCACCGTGGCGCGCCGCCGGCGGGGCGCCGCTCGATCGCGAGAACGACCCCCGTGACCCACTCCCTCCGCACGACCACCCAATTGCTCGAGTCGCTCCGCGATCCCTCGGATCGCGAGGTCTGGTTCGAGTTCGACGGTCGCTATCGACCGATCCTGATCGGGTTCGCCCAGCGCATGGGCCTGGGGGCGGAGGAGAGTGAAGAGGTGGCACAGCAGACCCTCGCCCAGTTCGTCGAGGGCTACCGCGACGGACAGTACGACCGGAGCAAGGGGCGATTGCGGAACTGGATCCTCGGCATCGCTCGCCACCGCGTGATCGATCACCAGCGACGACAAGGGGTGCGCCGGCAGTGGCGCGGCGACTCCGCGCTCGACGCGGTGCCCGACCGGGAGGACATCGAGGCGATCTGGCGCGCGGAAGAGGAGCGCAGCATTCTCGCGCGGGCGCTCACGGAGTTGCGCCAGACGACGCGGCTCGAGGAGCGGACGATTCGTGCGTTCGAGCTGTTGACCCGTGCGGGTCGTTCACCGACCGAGGTCGCGACCGAGTGCGGGATGAGCGAGGACGAGGTCTATCTCGCCAAACACCGCGTGACCAAGAGGCTGCGCGAGATCGTGGGGAAGCTCCGGACACTGTACGAGGACGGAGTCGGGGCGGACGACTGAAGCGGGCCGTGATCTCGCGTGTTGGTGCCGTCCGAATCGTGACACGAACGGGCAGCACGCGACGCCGGGGATCGCCATCGACCGTTGCCACCCAAGGTCGCGATCCCATCCCCGGTGCCCGATCCCGAACGCGTCGCTGCCCCACCGCCCAGCGCTTCAGTCGCTGTACGCATCCCGGAAGCAGAACCACTGGTGGGGTCTCTGGCGGATCGCCCACTCGAGGTCGGCGACGTACCGACGCGCCGCGGCGTCGCGATCGGCGATGCGATCCGCGGTGCGCGGGATCTCGATCGGAGGCCGGAAGGCGAGCCGGAACCGACGACGGCCTTCGTTGAACAGATAGATGCTGATCAACGGCACATCCGCCGTCCGAGCGATGCCGAAAGGACCCTCGGGAACGAAGAACGGACGTCCGAACAAGCGCGTCTCGACGACACCTCCTCGCTCGGTGACGCGGTCTCCGGGCATCGCGACGAGCTCGCCCGCGCGCAACGCCTTCAGGAGTTGGACCCCCATCTTCACGTGGGGGAAGTCCTCTTCGGCGACGAAATGGGTGACGTGCTCGGGTGGGGAGTGTCGGGCGAGGAGTTCCTCGACGAACGCTTGCGCGCGAGGGTCGGGCTCGACATTGCGGACCTGATGGAGTCGACGTCGGATCAGGTCGTTCGGAATGATCCCACCGGCCTCGTAGTTCCCGACATGCGCGGTGACGATCACGAACCCCTCGGGACGCGACGTGAGCGCATTCCAGTGCTCGATACCGTCGAGCTCGAGATCCGGCGGAGGGATACCCGGCTGCAGGTACTCGTAGCGGCTCGAGCGGCAAGAGGCCCACTGCCACATCGTTCGGAAGGCGCGGCGTTGGCCGCGCCACCAAGAGGTCGGACCGAGCACCGGCTCCAGATTGCTCGCGATCGCGGAGCAGATGCGCCGGAGGAAGACGAAGAAGAACGGGACGAAGATGGCGTTGATCGGCAACCCCATCACGCGATGGCGGATCCCCCAGTAGTGGAACCGGTACCAGAAGTCGCCGAGGAAGTAGAAGCGACCGAGGACTCGGCTCGCGAAGGATCCGGTCGAGACGGAGGCCCAGCCGGGTTCGCCGGGGACGGGCCGTCCGCGTCGAGGCGCGGGTGTCGCGCCGGGGGCCGGTCCGCCTCGAACATCGTCGGAGCGCCGCGGAGCGCCGGCGGTGTTCGGGATCTCGGCGGCACCGGTCGGGAGGTCTGCGGAGTCGGTCATGATTCGTCGGGATCTGTATCGGGCTCGGGGCGACGCATGGTACCCGACCGAACCCGGATTGGGGATGTGGAGGGGCGGATCGAGAAAAGGGAAACCGGCGTGGAGCGGTCGACGAAAGCCGTGATGCCCTGGAGGCCGGCATCTACAATCGCCCGGTCTCCGCCACTCCGACCGAGAGAGTTCCCCCGATGGTCCACTCCAACGATTTCGACTGCGACGTCGCCATCATCGGCGGCGGCCCCTCGGGGTCGACGGCTGCTACCGTACTGGCCCGCAACGGTTTGCGCGCCACGGTGTTCGAGCGCGAGAAGTTCCCGCGCTTCCACATCGGGGAGTCGCTCCTCCCGTTCGGGCGCGATCTGCTTCGGGAACTGGGTCTCGAGGACAAGGTCGACTCGTTCGGCTGGCTCCGCAAGTACGGGGCGGTCTTCACGACCAACGAGGGGGAGATCGAACAACGCTTCGACTTCCCGGAGTACTTCGGCACCTGTCACGAGCACGCGTGGGAGGTCGACCGCGCCACCTTCGATGATCTCCTCCTCCGCCACGCCCAGGATCAGGGCGCGGACATCCGTGAGGAGCACCACATTCGCAACGTCGACCTCTCGGACGAGGGCAGCACGCTGACCGTGGTCGGACCCGACGGCAAGGAGTTCCCGTGGCGGGCGCGTTGGGTGATCGACGCGAGCGGTCAGGCGTCGTTCCTCGCCAAGCGCCTGGGTCTTCGCGAGACGATCCCCGACCTACGCAAGGTCGCGCTCTACTCGCACTATCGCGGCGCGAAGCGGCGAGAGGGTCGGGACGAGGGGCACATCACGCTCGTCTTCGGCCACCACTGCTGGTTCTGGGCGATCCCGCTGAGCGACGACACGCTGAGCATCGGATGCGTGACCGACCGAGACAACTGGTCGGGCGGCACCCCGGAGGAGTTCCTCGACTCCCGCATCGAGAGCTGCCCCTATCTGCGCGGCGTGCTCGCCGACGCGGAGCGGACTCGCAAGGTCCACACCGCGAGCGCGTTCAGCTTCCAGGCGACGCAGTATGTCGGTCCCGGGTGGATGCTCGCCGGTGACTCCGCGGCGTTCCTCGATCCGATCTTCTCGACCGGCGTCCAGATCGCAATGGAGAGCGCCGCTCTGGCGGCCAACCAACTCGCGACCCGGTTGAAGGCAGGTGGCCCCCTCCGCGCGGAGATGTTCCGCGGCTACGAACGCCGGGTGCGCGGCTGGACCAAGACGGCGTTCCGGATGATCCGGGCGTTCTACCACCCGAAGTTCCAGGTCCTCTTCTTCAATCCGCGGCGGCGGCCGGTCCGACACATGGCTCCCTTCTTCGCCGGACAGTTCGACCTCAGCCTGACCTCGCGGTTCTACCTGCGCCTCTTCTACTTCTTGTTGAAGGTGCTCGAACATCGGGCGATCGTCGAGGATCCGCGACCGAAGGAAGCGTGCGTCCACCATGCCTAGCAGTCCGTCGAAAGACTCATTCCGGGCGAGTGCAGGTTCTCGACGGGCGGCATGCTCGTTCCCTACCGCCCTCGACGGCTCCTGGCTCCGGCAGTGCCCGAGGCACTCGGGGCGACTCTAGTGCCAGAGGCACTCGCGGCGACTCCAGTGCCAAAGGCACTCGCGGCGACTCCAGTGCCAAAGGCACTCGCGGTAACGCCAGCGCCGAAGGCACTCGCCGCGCTCCTCACCCTCACTCTCGCGGCCTGCGCCCATCCCCAGCCTCTGACCGACGAGTGGCGAGATCGCTGGATCGCTGCGGATGCCACGCCCTACGGTGTTCGCTGCGAGGCCCGTGTCACCATCCGTTCCGATGCGTTGAACGGCGAGTTCCGCGCGCTCCTCGTCGCGAACCATGCGCTCGATCCGCGCGTGCGGCTCCAGCTCTACCCGGACCTCGGCTCCAAGCTCCTCGATCTGAGCGCCTCGACCCAGCGCATCGTCGGTTTCCTCGCCGATGGGAAGACTCGGATCGACGTGCGATCGGATGACTCCGCCCCGCGCCACTTCCTGACCTTCCTCGCACTGACCCTCCTCGCCCGTTACGCGATGATTCCCCCGGACCGCGTGCGACTCGTCGCGCACGGCACCTCCTCTTCGATCGACGTCGCGGACGCGGGTTGGCCGGGTCACGACACCGCGACGGCGTGGGACGGTTGGACGGACGATCGGCGGTACGAGTGGAGTGAGCGCCGCCACTTCTATCGACACGTCGAGTGGTCGGAGACGCGAGACGGCGAGCGGAGGACTCGGATCGAGGCGCCGGGACTGGAGATCACGATCGAAGTGGTCGACCACGAAACCGAGGAACTGCTCCCTCCGGCGATCTTCGATCTCGTCCTCCCGGAGGCGTCGTGATCGCGGCATTCGTTCGGGGGCTCGCGTTGGCGGTCAACCACCATGCGCGCGCCACCACGTGGGGATTGGTGCTGACCTCCGTTGCGGCACTGGTCGCGCTCTCCTTCGTCCGACTCGAGCCCGACCTCGCGAAGATGCTCCCGAGCGATCAAGAGGGCGTCGCACTCCGCCGGTTGCTCGAGAGCCAAGTCGACACGAGCCGCAGCTTGCTGATCGCGGTCCATACCGACGACGTCGCCGGGCACGTCCCGCAGATCGTCGAGACGTTGCGCGCGAGCGAGTTCGTCGCGGGCATCACGGCCACCAAGGAGGGGTTCCTCGGCGACTGGGGCGAAGCGCTCCGCCGTGCGCCCTTGGCATCCCTGCCCATCGAAACGCTCGAGAAGCTCGAGGCACGGCTGACGACCGAGCGCCGCGCGACGATCGAGAGTCTTCCCGATCGCATGGCCGAGGATCCTTTCCTCGGTCTCCAGATCGTGCGTCGCGATCCGCTCGGACTCCGGTGGATCTTCGACGAAGTCTCCCGATCGATGCTTCCCGCGAGCTTCGATGCCGACTCGCCCTATCTCGTCCTCCGCGATGGACGAACCGCGCTCCTGCGGGTGGAGGGCACGAAGCAACCCTACGACCTCGACTTCACGCGCGCGCTCCTCGACGACGTCACGCGCCGGCTGGAGTCGGTGGGGATCTCCCCGGAGGAGACCAAGCTGATCGGCACCTACGCGGCGGCGGCCGGGGATGCGGATCGGATCACCCGCGACCTCTGGTGGTCCTGCTTCGGGGCGATGACCCTGATCTTCATCTTCCTGACGATCTCGACGCGCAGTCGGATCGATCCGTTCCTGCTGATGGTGCCGACCACCGTCGTGTTGCTCTGGACGATGGCGTTCGGAGGACTGATCTTCGGCCCCCTCTCCCCTCTGGCCGCGAGCTCGACACCGGTCCTCGCGGGTCTCAGCGTCGACCTCGCGATCCACTATCTCGGACGCTATCGACGGGAGCGCCGCGGCCGGTCGGCCGATGCGGCGACCCTCGCGACGAACCTCGCGATCGGCCGACCGCTCTTCGCCGGGATGCTGACCTCCGTCGCTGCGTTCGCATCGCTGATGTTCACTCGGTTCGGGGGCTTCGTCGGGTTCGGCGCGCTCCTCGCGCTCGGCCTGTTGTTCGCCTACGTCGCGACATTACTCCTGATGCCGTTGATGCTGCGGAAGACCACGCCGAGAGATCGGCCACTGATCTCCAGTCCGGTGGTGTCGGGGATCGACCGACTCGTGCATTCCCGCCTCGCCGAACCGTCGGCCGTCGCGTTGATCGTGATGGCGGTGATCGGTTGGTCGGCCATCGCGTGGCACGGACTCCGCTTCGATGCCGACCCTCGGCAACTCCGACCGAAGGACGACCCGATCACCGAGTCCGCGCAGTGGCTCGAGAACGCGTTCACCTTCTCGCCCGTGCCCATCACGCTCCTCGTTCCGACATCGATATCCCTCGATGACTGTCACGCGGCGCTGTCGCATCTCGAAGCGAGTGGCGCGGCGCGCTTCACGCTCGGCGCCCACCGGGTCGTGGCGGACGCCGAGCGCCGCGCGGCGATCGCGAGTCTACGCGAGCGGACGGCCGACTGGCTGATCGCAGCGCTCGACGATGCCGACCGCGCCGGCCTCCAGCCGGAGGCGCTTCGCCCCGCGCTGCAGCCGATCGATGATCTGCTCCGCACCGACCCGACGCTCGAGCCCGGATTCGGGAGGACCCACTGGAAGGAGCGCGAATACTGGCGGTTCACGGTGTTCCCGGATCACACCCACTGGGAGACCCGCGAGCGTCAGCAGTTCGACGAGCAGGTTCGAGGCGCGTTCGCGGCCGCGGCCCCCGAAGCTCGCAACGAGATCCGCGCGGTCGCTCCGTTCGGGCTCGCCGACGACCTGACCGAAGTCCTCGCTCACGATTTGCTCCGCAGCGCGTTGATCTCCGCCGCCGCGGTCGTCGTCTTGGTTTGCCTGCTCGGCGGTGGCCTCGGCTACGGCCTCCTCACGCTCCTCCCCACGACCTGCGGGATCGGCATCACGTTGGGCGCGATGGCGCTCCTCGACGCACCGATCCACCTCGGCAACGTCGTCGCGCTTCCGTTCCTGATCGGCCTGGGCATCGACGACGGCGTCCACATCGTCGCGCGATACCGGGAGGGCGTGTCTCTCCGCGATCTCTTGCGCTCCTCCGGTCACTCGGTCTGGCGAACGAGCGCCACGTCGCTCCTCGGGTTCGGATCGCTGATGTTCGCACAGAGTCCGGGCCTCGCCGGGCTCGGTCGGATCATGGCCCTCGGCATCGCGGCCTGCTTCCTGACGAGCGTCATCATTCTTCCAGTGGCTCTGGCCCGTCGCCCTTGTTCGGCTTCTCGACCGTCCCCATAATCGCGAACCGGCCTTCGCGGCCGACGAACGACCCGGAGGAGTCGAGTCCGCATGCCCCCCCCACGACGCTCGATCACTGGTCGCATCGGTCTCCTGACGCTCGTCCTCGCGGCCTCGCTCTCCAGCGCAGACGACGCATCACCGTCGGAAGCGGCCGCGCGGGCTGCGCTCGAGAAGCTCGCGGCGCGTCACGCGACGATGACCACCATGCGCGGTTCGTTCATCCAGGAGATCCACACGCCGCTCGCGAAGAAGCCGCTGGTTTCCCGAGGCGAGATGTTCTTCCGTCGCGAACCGGCCTGCGCGGTGTTCGAGCTCCTCGAGCCACGCCGATCCACGATTCGATTCGACGAGAAGTCGTACCGGATCTACCGCCCCGCTGAGGAACGCGCCGAGACCTTCGTGTTCAAATCGGACGATCTCGCCGGCTCGTTCGTTCGCGTGTTCGCCCCGCGGGCTCAGGAGAGGGAGAAGGTGTTCCGGGTCGCCGACTGCCGCGAGATCACCCTGACCGTTCCGAAGCCGTCGGCCACCTCGGAGCCCGAAGATCCGTCCGACGGAGTCGTTGACGGGTCGGGGAAGGGCGCCCCACCGACGTCGATCGGCGAGTCGGCTCCCATCGCCGCGCTGCAGATCACGCTGCACCCGTTGCGCAAGGACCTCGAGAACCACTTCAAGGAGCTCCAGCTGGTCGTCTCTCCGGACGATGGCGCGCTCCATCGGGTGGCGTACACGAACGCGCAGGGGGACACGATCGTGATCACCCTGCAGGGCCTCGAGCTCGACCCGAAGCTCGATCCGAAGCGCTTCGATGAGACGCTCCCCCCCGGAACCCGGACCAAGGTCCACGTGCTGTGATCGACCGAGAGCAGATCGCCCGCTTTCGCTCCGCTCCCGATCTCGGGCTGCGCTTCCTGCTCGGGGTGCTGCTCGCCATCGTCTGGCCGAAACTGCTGCCCGCCGAACCGACTCCGACCCAGACCCGTCTCCTCAGCGGCGCGATCATCGCCTTGACACTGCTGGTCTATCTCGGAGACCGACGAAAGCAAGAAGGGTGGTGGTGGTCGAGCTGCTTCGCGTACGTCGCGGTGATCTTCGTCGCGAGCGGCGCGATCGTCCGCGGCGATCCGAGGTGGCTCCTCTGGATTCCGAGTGGCGGTTATCTCGCGGTCGGTTCCGTGTTCGCGTGGAGCATCGTCCGCCCACCTTCCGTCATCGAGCGGGCGGCCTTCTGGATCCAACCTCGGGCGCCGGAGTTCATCCGACCCTACTGTCGGGTGACGACGGGGATCTGGGCCGTCGCGCTGATCGCGATCGGATCGAGCGCCGTCGCTCTCTCCGTGACCACGACCTTCGCCGAGACTCGCCAGCTGCTCCGGTGGACACCGCTCGGTCTCGGTGCGCTCGCGCTGGTCGAGGTGGTGTTCCGCAAGATCTGGTTCCGCCACTACAAGGATGGATGGGTGGACCGGGCGTTCGCACGGTTCTTTCCGGCGGAGCGAACCGAGCGAGGACGCCGCTCCCAGGCCTACCTGCGAGAGATCTACGGTCCGAAGTGACCTCCGGAGATTCGGGCTCTCGGCCGGAATGAGTTTTCAACGGACTGCTAGGCGATTCCCCTCCCCCACGCGCCGTCGAACACGAACTCGGACAACGGGCGGCGGCGGCGCTCGTTGCGATCGCGCGCCGCAACGTCGGCATCGAGTGACGGGTTCGAACCCGCATAGCCGATCGCCAACGCCGTGCGCGGCGTGAACCCTGGCGGGATCGAGAACTCGCTCCTCGCTCGCTCGGGATCGATACCGGCCATCTGGTGGACGTGGAGACCTCGGGCCGTCGCTTCGAAGGTCAGCGCGGCGCTCGCCGCCCCGAGGTCGTGGAGAGCGTGGGCGTTGGGTTTGTCGTTCCTCGTGAAGTGGTCGCAGGTCACGCCGAGGACGAGCACGGGAACGTGCTGCGCCCAGGCTTGGTTGGCCTCCACGAGACAACTCAACACGCGCGGGAAATCGGGCTCTCCCGCAGTGGAGAAGAGGTAGCGCCACGGCTGCTCGTTGTAGCTCGACATGGTCCACCGCGCGGCCTCGAACAAGGAGTGGAGCACTTCGCCGGGAACAGGGCGGGACGAGAAGGAGTAGGGACTCCAGCGGGTCGCGATGAACTCCTGGACGGGGTGATCCGTCTCGGCCGATCGATCCATCGACACTCCAATCGCGTGGGTTCGTGGGGTTGAAGCGTCGACCATGGCTCGGAGTGCGACGAGCGCGAGGAGCGCACAATGGAGCAATGGCGCCCCGTAAACGAGGCCTGTCGGCCACGTGCCCCGCAGGACCGTGAAATCGGAAACTGCGTCAGTGCGTTGCACACCGGTCT
>JAGQRC010000298.1 GCA_020425835.1 Planctomycetota bacterium
GGCCTTCGAGTCTTGCTCCGGAGGCTGCGCGAGCAGTTCCGCGAAGACTCGGGAGCGGACGTCGTGATCGAGCTTCCTCAACATGTCCGGGTTGTCCCGTAGGAACTGGATGGCGCGTTCGCGGCCTTGGCCGAGCCGGTCTCCCTCGATCGAGAACCAAGTGCCCGACTTCTTGACCAGGCCGAGATCCACGCCGAAGTCCACGAGCTCGCCGGTGGTGCAAATCCCGCGATCGAACACGATGTCGAATTCCGCACGACGAAACGGCGGGGCGAGCTTGTTCTTGACGATCTTGGCCGCGCAGCGGTTCCCCGACACGTCGCCCTCACTCTTGATCGAGCCGATACGACGGATGTCGACCCTGACCGATGAGTAGAACTTCAGGGCACGCCCCCCGGACGTGGTCTCGGGGCTCCCGAACATGACACCGACCTTCTCACGGATCTGGTTGATGAACACCACACACGTGTTGGATCGGTGAATGACGCCCGTGAGCTTTCGAAGCGCTTGCGACATGAGCCGCGCTTGCAGCCCAACGTGCGCATCCCCCATGTTTCCCTCGAGTTCCGCTCGCGGCACCAACGCCGCGACCGAGTCGATCACGACTACGTCGACGGCGGAGCTCGAGACCAGCATCTCGGCGATCTCCAGGGCCTGCTCTCCCGAGTCCGGTTGGGAAACGAGGAGGTTGTCGAGATCGACCCCGAGTTTCTGGGCGTAGATCGGATCGAGCGCATGCTCCGCATCAATGAACGCAGCGACGCCTCCGCCCCTCTGGGCGTTCGCGATCACGTGCAGCGTCAGCGTCGTCTTACCCGACGACTCTGGGCCGTAGACCTCGACGACGCGCGATCGGGGGAAGCCACCGATTCCCAGTGCCTGATCGATCGCGATCGATCCCGTCGAGATCGTGTCGACTCGGCGCGCGCCCTGCTCGCCGAGGTACATGATCGATCCCTGTCCGCAGCGTTTGTGGATCTGCTGCAACGCGAAATCGAGGGCCTGCTTCCTCTGCGGGTCGAGGCGTCCACCCTCCTTGGAGTCCTTCGTCGTGGCCGGCTTCGTTTCGGCCTTGGTCGACTCCGTCGGGTCCTTCTCCCCGGGCTTGGAATCGTCCTTGGTCACCGTCGCCGTCGAGCCTTTGGCGCGTTGATTCAATTCTGTTCGTCCTCTCGTGAGTGCTGAGGGGTGCCCTCCTCGGGAACTTCGGTCGAGCCCGAAGTCCCCTCGCCCTCCCGGATCAACCGCTCCGAAAGCTTGGTGGTTCGATACCCGTCCGGCTGGTCGGGATCCGAAACTCCTTCCACGAGCACGTGCCGCATCCTCGCCTCGAGCCGGCGAGGATCAGCGGCATAGGGAATGTCGTGGATGAGTGAAACCTGGTAGGGAGTCAGGCGGGCACCCTCCCGTCGCAGGAAACTCACCTTGGCCCGCGCCGCTTCTGCCGGTGTGTAGGCACGAGGCGCGGAGGAGCAGCCGAAGGGCGAACACATCAGGATCGCGACCAAGAAGGATCGGGCCAACCGATGGCCGACCCGCGCCCGGTGCGACCAGCGCACCAATGGTCGATTCACGTCGTGTGCTCCCCTCTCCGGGATCGTTCGCGCGGTGTCCGAGGGGAAGAAGCCCCTCTGCGCAACCGCGAGAATCGAATCTTGGGCAGGCGCCAGGCATTTCGCCGGCATTGTCGCCCGGACGAGGGGAGTTGTCAAAAGGGGAGGCTCGACGTCGCGCCGTCGTGGAAAGAACGCTCCGAGGTGCAGAGGACCGCGAACAGCCACCTCGCGCGCGCCGAATCATCAGAAACGAGGGTGGAAATTCTGCGTCGACGTGTTCCCTTGCTGGTAGCGAAGACTGATCTCGACGACGGCGTCCATCACTCGAAGCTCGATCTGCTGGAGCGCTTCGTATCCGGCTTCGTTTTCGAGCCCCATTGTCTCGTCGATCTGCTCGCTGATGTACCCGGCGAGGTCGAAGAGTCGAATGATGACCTGAAGCGCAGTAGAGACGTCCAGGTCGTCCGGTATCGAGGCGATCATATCCTCGAGATCGTGGATCGACGCACGGTCGTCCGAAACGGCGAACTCCGGCGCGAACTGCTCGATCGTGATTCCCCGCAAGACGGTCGAGGAGACGTTCTCGACGTAGTGGCGACGGCCAGCGGGCACGAACACGACATCGCCCTGCGAAACGTCCCTCGTGATGTCGCCGACCGTGATTCTCCCCGAACCTTCGATGATCAGGTCGAGCTCATGCGAATCATCGTGCTGGTGCGCGATGGTCGCCTCACCGGGCCCGAGTTCGAACTCCCAGGACCCGCGGACGGACGCCTCGGCTGGAGCCTCGAAGTCCGGATGGTATTTCCACTGCTGAATACGCACAGGCAGCTCTCCCAGCGGGGATACCTCTCCCCTCCCAAGACTAGGCTGCCGAGGAGATCCGGGCAAACCGCCTGTCGCAAAGCCCTCCCTGGAAGCGCCTTGCAGCGACCGACCCGAGACGATGGCGGGGATGTGGAGGACTGACCAGCGCTCTCGCGTTCTCCGAGGCGCCGCCCGACTGGAAAGCGGGAATGGTGGGCCCACTAGGACTTGAACCTAGGACCGGCAGGTTATGAGCCCGCTGCTCTAACCGACTGAGCTATGGGCCCCCAGGTTTCTTCGCTGGCTCCGGCGCTCCTCGATCGGATGCGTCTCGTCCCCCGCCTTCGGAGTCGGTGGGTGCCAGGGCGGTTCGGGAGGCGATGGTCGCGGTCCCGACGCGGACATCGTTCAGGGAAGGCCTCGCGGGGTCGTACTCGAAGTACGAGAAGGTCAATCGCTCCCCGATCGTTCCATACTCGACGATCTCGGTGAACCAGCTCAAGTCTTCGTAGCTTCGAAAGACGCGGTCCTTCGCGCCGACCACGACGTGGCCGACCCGAAGGCCGGCGCGCGCAGCCGGGCCGTCCGGATGAACCCAGGTGATGACCGCGGCGTGGCGCTGCGGATCCCCGATGCAGAGCTGACTGAAACTGGCAGGACGGAATCGGATCCCGATCGCGCCACGGTCCACCGATCCGCAACGGGTCAGCTCCGCGCAAATCAGGCTGAGTAGGTCCGCGGGGATCGCGAGCACATCGCCACGAAGTCCACTGGTTTCGACGGATCCGAGGTTGGCATGAGTCCCGGCGGGTGGACCGATGGCCGCCCGATCCGGGTCCAGCTCGAATGCCAACATCCCGATGAGGTTTCCGTGGGTGTCGCAGAGCAGGCCACCGACGTTCCCGCCTCGCATCTCGATATTGGTCCGAATCGCACGAGGGAACGCGAACCCTTCCGCCCGAATCTCGACACGTTGTCGCAGATGCGTGACCAGGCCCGTGTGAATCGTCTCGTGTCCGAGGGCGAGAACGGTCGATCCGATCTCCAACCCTTCATCCCAGGTGCGGGCGATGCGCCGAGGTCGCAAGGTCTTCGGAGGATCGTCCATTCGGATCAGCGTCACACCGGTGTAGCCATCCGTCGCAACCAGAGAGGCGGCGTGGAGCGATCCATCGAAGAGTTCGACTTCGAGCTGAACTTCCCCGTCGGGATGGATCGGCTGTGGCAGCCCACCGCGGAGGAGGGTCACCACCAACCCATCTCGACTCCAGACGATCCCGGACAACGCGACGAGACTGCGCTTCTCGAACGCGACGGTGACCCCACTTCCCTCGGTCGGGCGGAAACGCTCCGAGATCGCGATCCCGACGACCTGCGGTCGAACGCGCTTGGCCAGCCGCTTCGGCCCCTCGGACCAGTTGTCACCCTGGGGCGCCGCGACCAACGGACCGAAACAGACCGCAGACGCGATGACCCAGCCGGCCACCAGCGCGCGGACAACTCGCCGCGCGGGTTCCATCCGCGCCTTCTGCTGACTCGTGCGTGTCGTCACTCTCACTGGTCTCGGTCCCGTCCCCCCCAAACGAACTCAGCGGTCGGGCTACATGCTGAACTGAGAATCGCCACCCTTGTCGACTCGGATGAAACCCGCAGCCAATGGCGGATCGACGGGAAGCATCATCGTGTCCGCTGGCCACTCGATCTGGTCCTGGACCCCGTCGACTCGCGGATCGAACCGCGAGCCGGCGGCACTCGTCCACTTCGCCTCCTCGAGGCGACCGTCGCTGCGCAAACCCATGACGAGGGCCAAACCGAGCACCGCCGTCACGCCGACCGCTACCGCTCTCCTACGAAGGTGGCGGCGACCCCGAGCCAATGGAGTCGGCTCGCGCCGAACCCGGCTCATCACCGACCGTGTAAAGACCTCGTTCGTCGTCGGCGCCGGTATCTCCCGAAACGTCTCGAACAACTCGACGAGGCCGAACTCCGCCGTCGCCTGACGCTCACACCGGTCGCAAGTCGCCACGTGTCGTCGCACCCACGACGGCCGTCGCACCGGTCGGGCGTTCCGCTCGACCCAGCGTTGAACCGACTCGCAGTTGTCGTCGAACCGGGGCCTTCGATGCCGCATCGCTTCGCGTGACTTCCTCTTCACAGCTCGACCGAGTAACCGGCCGACTCCCATTCTTCCCGGAACAACTGCCTCGCTCGGTGGAGACGCCAACGTACGGTGGCGTGGTTCCAGTCTGCAATGTCCGCGATCTCCTTCGAGGTGAATCCCTCGAAATCGCGAAGGACGATCAGCATCCGGTACTTCGGGGGCACTCGCTCCAGGATCCTACGGACCCGCTCTCGGGTCTCGACCAGCGACGGGGCGCGCCCCGCGACCTCTCGGTATTCGAACTCACCGTGTGGCGTTCCCGTCAGCTTCCAAGGAACGACTCTCCGCCGTCGACGGAGTGCATCGATCGCCAGGTGCACGACGATCCGGTAGAACCACGTGTAGAACCGATGAGCTGGGTCGTAGCGATCCAAACTCCGGTACACTCGCAAGAACGACTCCTGCGCCACGTCCCGAGCGATCTCCGGGTCCGAGATCAGCCCTCGAGCGATCCACACGGCACGCTCCTGGTACTTCTCGACGAGCTTCTCGAACGCCGAATGGTCTCCGCAACGCGCGCGCTCCACCCACACACGATCTTCGTTCGCGCTCCGTTCGCTCGCCTCGTCATCCCGGACCTCGCCCTTGGACCGAGCGACTTCGCCGTCACGACGGAGCCGAAGACGCCCCACGACATCGTCACGGTCCGGACGTTCGGGATCCCGTTGGAATCGGCGTGCGACCAAACCCGCTCCTCTCGCTCCCGACCGGAGCCGTCGCGCCACGTACGTGTCGAATCCCACGTATCTTATCCGCGAGTCGGCGAGTGGCCAGCATTCTGGGAAGGTCGAGCCCCACGAGAGCGCCGGAGGTTCCGGTCTTCGCGGGTCGGTTACGACACGGCGTCCAGGGCTGTTTGACGAGCGAGGGCATTTCGAAGCTCGGTCACGACAAGCCGCCGATCCGCGTCAGCGAGTCGGTTGTGAAACGGCACCGCGAAACTCCGGGAGGCGATCGACTCGGTGGAAGAGAGACTGGCT
>JAGQRC010000299.1 GCA_020425835.1 Planctomycetota bacterium
GGATTTCCGAGATGACCCGCTCGACCAGCGCGGGGTCGACCTTGCGACCACGCACGTTGATCCACTGGCTCTTGCGCCCGCAGAGCATGAGCTCCGGGCCGTTCTCCGTCTCTTCCCAACGGCCGAGGTCACCGGTGACGAAGTGGCCGGGGAGCAAAGCGTCGTCGGGCTCGGGGTGGTACCCGAGGGCGACGGCCGGAGAGCGGACCTCGATCGTGCCGACGCCGTCGGGGTCGGGATCGGTGAGTCGGACATCGACTCCGGCGATCGGGCGACCCACGGTTCCGCGCCGCGCGGCCGCGCCGACCGGATCGAAGGTGATGCCGCCGCTCTCGCTGGCGCCGTAGAAGACGCAGATCGGGCGGCCGGTCCGCTCCTCGAACTCCTGAGCTGCGTGACGGCAAGTCGGTTCGCCAGCCGCGATGATCGTCTCGACGCACGTCGGCCATTGGAGTCCATCGTCCGAGGTCAATGCGCGGAGGTACGACGGCACGGTGGGGAAGAGCCGAGCGCCGTGGCGACGCGCGACCGAGAGTGGATTCTGATTGCGGGAGCAGATCAGGATCGTGCCGAGGGCGAGCGCGGGAACGGCAAGGACCGAGAGGCCGTAGGAATGCGACATCGGGATCGTCGCGACGAAGCGGTCGCCGGCTCCGAAGCCGAAGCTCCGTCCGAGCGCCTCGGAGTCCGCCAAGAGCGCCGCGCTGTCGACGTTGATACCGCGAGGCGTGCCGCTCGAACCCGAGGTCAACTTGATGACGGCGACGTTCGGCGTGTGAGCGATGTCGCGAAGGTCGGTCGACAGCCAGTCGATGTCATCCGACCAGCCGCATCGCGACGCGATGCAGCCGATCGCGCCGAGCGACCGAGCGATATCGACCATCGCCTCCGTGGGGGTACCGGAGTCGATCAGTGCCAGCGTTGCTCCCACCAGCCGACCGGCCACCAACGTCGCCAGGAACGTCGGCCCGTTCTCGCTGCGCAAGGCGACGATCCGACCCGACGCACCGCGTTCGACCAGCGTTCTCGCCATGCGACGCGCCGCATCATCGAGCTCGCGCGGCGTCACCGAACGATCGGGACCGATGACGCATACGCCATCCGGATCCGCGTCGACACGTGCGCGGAAGGCGCTCAGGAGCCCGTCGATCGTCGCCGCTCGGTCCACTCAACACTCCGAATCGACACACGTCTCGCAGCCCGCCCGAGCCCGGCGCGACACCTCCCCTCAGTAGCCCGAAGTGGAGGTCTCGCGAGGCTTTCGACTCCGAACGATCGGACCGCGACGTGTGGAGTGCCCCACGGGAGAATCGGTTGTAAAAACAGGCCTTGAAGTCTTCAATACCAAACGTTCACCGGCCTCTCCGCCGTTGCCCTCCGGTCTCCTCTTCCTGCTCAGCGCGGTTCGTTCCGTGGTATGGGAGCGGGATCGGCCGGATCGAGAGATCGTCCTCCAGCGTGTTGGGGCTGCTAGCGATCTCCAGCGGAGTTCGTGGGCCGCCGGATGGCTCGGGGCTCCCGGGATGCTCGCTCCGAGGGAGGCGGAACCTCGAGAGGTATTCGGTGGATCGCCGCGTCGACGGATGTTCGAATCTCTCTGGGAGCCGGCGGCGAAACCGAACGCAGGAGGCCTGGGCATCGTGACCGAGTCGACGATCGAAGAGACCATCAAGCGACTCATCGTGGAGCGGTTGCAGTTCCAAGGTCTGGAAGCGACCGAGATCCACGACGATACGCCGCTGTTCGACGGTGGCCTGGGTCTGGACTCCGTCGATGCGCTCGAGCTGGTTCTCGCGCTCGAGAAGGAGTTCGGGATCAAGGTCGACAACGAGCAGATCGACGACACCACCCTGCGCGACGTGACGGCGATCAAGCAGTTCGTCCTGGACGCTCAGCGTGGTGCCTCGTGTTGAAGTAGTGCCCCATGATCGCGCGGGCCGAGATCGCCATTACGGGAGTCGGCGCCGTCAGCGCGCACGGGTGGGGAGTGGAGCCGCTGTGGCGAGGACTCTCCGAGGGTCCCGCCGCTATTCGCCCCTTCGATCTCTTCGATCACTCTCGCCACCGGACCCATCTCGCCGCACAGGTCCCTTCGCCGTTTCCCCCTCTGACGATCGACCGCCACGCGTCTCGCAGTGATCGCTTCGCGATCACCGCCGCCGCGGAGGCGCTCCGGTCCGCCGACCTCGACCTCGCGGCGACGGATACCGCACGATCGGTCGGCGCCTTCTTCGGGAGCAGTACGGGGGGGATGTTCGAGGCGGAGTCTTTCTTCCGAATCCTCGTCGAGCGGGGCGGCGATCGACTTCCGATGCGACGGCTCGCCACGCATCAGAACAACTCCCCGGGCGACGCGGTGGCACGAAGATTCGGGGTCACCGGACCGGTGGAGACCGTGTCGACCGCATGTGCCGCCGGCTCGATGGCGATCGGGAACGCCTGCCGCGCTCTCGACTCCGGAGAGGTGGACGTCGCGATCACCGGTGGAGCCGACGGACTCTGTCAGTTGACCTACGCCGGGTTCAATGCGCTGCGCGCGGTCGACGTCGAGCCGTGTCGCCCGTTCCGCGCAGATCGTCGCGGTCTCTCGCTCGGAGAGGGTGCCGGAGTGCTCGTGCTCGAGACCGCCGAGCACGCCCGTCGACGTGGCGCGAGGATCCTCGGTTGGCTCTGCGGCGCGGCCGCTTCCTGTGACGCCTTCCACATGACGGCGCCCGTTCGCGATGGCAGCGGCGCCGCGCGGGCGATGCTCGGCGCGCTGCAGCGTGCGCGCTGTGCCCCGGAAGCGATCGCCTTCGTCAATGCGCACGGTACCGGAACGGCGCACAACGATGTGGCGGAGTGGCATGCCCTCCGCCAAGTGTTCGGCGATCGCGCCAGCGCAGTTCCCGTGACCTCGACCAAGGGCTCGATCGGCCATCTCCTCGGCGCGGCGGGTGCGATCGAAGCGGTCGCCACCGTGCTCTGCCTGGTGCACGGCGCGGTGCACCCGACGCCCGGAGACGGCGCGATCGCCGAGGGTGTCGAGATCGACCTGGTTCGAGGTGCACCGAGAGCGATCGTGCACCCCGGCATCGCGATATCGGTGAACCTCGCGTTCGGTGGCGCGAACGCGGCGATCGTGGTCGCGGGAGAGTCGACATGAGTCGGGCGTGTGTGATCACCGGCATCGGGTGTCTCGGTTCGTTCGGTCTCGGAAGGAGCGAACTCGCCGCCGCTCTCGCGCGCGGGGAGCCGGTGGTGTCGGAGGTCGAGCGGTCCTCCGCGCACGATTCCGAATCGGCACGACTCGCTCACACGATCCGCGTCGGGCTGGAGCCGTGGGCGGACCCACGCACGACTCGACGCCTCTCTCCGGCATCCCGCTACGCCGTGGCCGCCGCGAGAATGGCTCTCGATGACGCCGGGCTGGAGCAGCTCGAGGGCGCGGAGGGTCTCGCGTCGGTCCACATCGCGACGGCGCTCGGCCCCGCGAGCGCGACCGAGACGTTGCTCTCGCAGATCTTCTGCGAGGACCCCGAGAGCGCTTCCCCACTGCACTTCATGGAGAGTGTCGCCAATGCCCCCGCGGCGCAGGTCGCTATCGCGCTCGGTGCCCACGGGCCGAACTCGAGCGTCACTCAGCGTGAGGCGGGCGGACTCTTGGCGGTCCACGACGGCGTGCAGGACGTCCTGCGGGGACGAGTGAGTCGAGCGATCGCCGGATCGGTCGACGAGTTGACCTCGCTCAACCATGCGATCTTCGATCGCCTGCACGCGCTGGCCCGACCGACCGGATCGCGCGCCGAGATGGCGCGGCCGTTCGACCGCGATCGCGACGGTTTCGTGATGAGCGAGGGTGCGACGATCTGGTTGCTCGAGGAGGAGGACGCGGCGCGGGCCCGCGGCGCGACGATCCTCGGCCACGTCATCGCCACCGTCCGCGCGAACGATCCGACCGCGACATCCGTCGGCTGGGGAACCGGAGCGGCACGGCTCGCGAGTCGACTGTCGCAAGAGCTGGAACGGCAGGGGATCGATCGATCGAGGATCGATCGTTGGGTCTCCGGCGCGTCGGGATCTCGAGCCGGAGATGCCCTCGAGGCGCGAGTCATCCGCGAGTTCTTCCTGGACGAACCGCTCCCTTCCATCATCACCCCGAAGGCGTACATCGGCGAGTACGGTGGCGGTTTCCTCGCTGGCGCGGCACTCGCGATCCAAGGCGCCCCGTTCGCCTCTACCCCCGGCTTCGAGCATCGAGATCCGGAGTTGGACGTCACGCCGCACGACGGTCGCCGGTTGCCGCGCGCGCGCCGCGTGATCCTCTCGTCCCTCGCCGCCGGCGGCGCGGCGGTGTGGCTCGTCGTCGATCCCGCCTGAGGCGTGCGGCACCCGGGGGGGGCGTTCTTGGCGGAGTGGGGCGCGGCTCGGTTTCCTTGGTTGGCCGAGAGGCGTCGACCGCTCGCCGCCCTTCTTCGAAGGGCGGGTGTGGGGGTGAGTCGTGTACCGCGTTCGTCGGGGATGCCCAGGCCGTGACGCGGATCGAAGAAGTCTGTCCCCGTCGGTTCGGGGCGCCGGGTACGGACGGCCCCCGCTGGGGTGACGCGCGTTGGGCGATGACGCTCGATGGGTGGCTCGAATCCTGTCGGGGATGTCCGAGCGGTGGATGGAACGGGAGCCGATGGGGGAGTGGCCGGTCTCCGTTGGTCACCTTGTAGAGGAGGCGAGACGAGCGGCATCGGTCTTTCCTCGGATGACCGCCCGCCCGAAGTGTCGTTCGGCGAACCAGAGGTTGTGCGCGGGACAGAGCGCGCGCAGGTTGCCGACGACATTGTCCCGCGTCAGATGCGGTGCCAGTCGTCCCGCAGTAGTCAGACCCAAACGCCCCCGTCACCAGCGCCTCGAGCAGCTCCGGCACTCGGACTGACTCCTCTCGGTCAACCCTCGGAGACCGCGCCCCGCCCCGAGCGCCTCCGCCTCGCATCTCCAGACCGCGTCGCTCTCGCGCAACACCTCGTGGACGCGACGGGATCCCGCCGCACTGCGATTCAGGAGCCGGGCTCGGTGACGAAGGTCTTGAACACGCCCTGGGCGAGGATGGCTCCGTCGCTCGCGGTTGCGCGCACGTCGTACTCGGCGAGGGGGCCGATCTGCCGCACGCGTTCCACCTGCGTCATGAACGACCGGCCGGTGGGGATTCGTCGATCGGCGAACTCGAGATCGCGGGCGGCGACCAGGTAGCCGATGCGCGGCTCGCCCATCTCGTGGCGCTGGGATCGCGACCACCCCTCGTGGGCGGCGGCGGTCTGGGCGATGGCTTCCACCGTCAGGTAGCTGGGAACGGATCCGCCGGTGGCGAATGAGTTCGACTCGGGGAAGCGGGCGAGACAGGCGCAACGGGTCTCGTCGTGCTCGACGAAGCGCGTCACGTAGTGCATGGCCGGACCGTGCGGCAGGAAGCGACAGGGATCGGAGACGGGATCGAGTGTCGTTTCTGGCGGAGGTGAGTGTCGCG
>JAGQRC010000300.1 GCA_020425835.1 Planctomycetota bacterium
TCGCCAAGGCGATCCTCGAGATGAACGGGTACGACCTCTGGGAGACCGAGCTGGAGGACGGCAGTCTCAACTACAACATCCGCCATCATGCCAGCCGCACCCAGACGCCGCTCGATCCAGTGACCGAGATCGTCGAGTCCGCCAAGGTCCTGGGACTGGAGAAGGACGAGGAGATCGCCACCCTCGTGCTGCAGCTCGAGCACGTCGAGTCCAACGTCGTCGTACAGGCGCTCCGAGAGCTCCTCGAAGTCACCGGCTCGAAGACGGCAACGGGAACGCTGCGGGTCGTCACACTGCCGCAGAACGAGACCCTGATCATCAAGTCCAAGGTCCGGATCCTGAAGCACATCCAGGACCTGGTCGAGTACATCGACGTCGAGGTCAAGGGCCCCGAGCAGATCCTCCAGGTGCGCGAGCTCTACTACGCGGATGCGTTCGACATGGTCGACATACTGCAGCAGGCGCTCGACAGCGCGGGTCAGGGTCGGATCGGTCGACGCACGACGACGCCGCGAACTCGGGGCGCCGCCGGCGCCGCGGGTACTCCGACGACCGCGACTCAGATCGGTGAAGCCACTCGACTGATCCCCGACATCCGCACACAGAAGATCCTGATCCAGAGCACGAGCCCCGAAGAGGTCGACCTCGTGCACCTCCTGATCGACGAGCTCGACACCAAGCTGCGCAACACCCGGGCGAACACGCACGTCTATCGGGTGAAGTTCCTGAAGGCGGCCGATCTCCGCGAAACGGTCACGCAGCTGATCGAGGGAGCGGCCGGTAGCCTCCGCTCTTCCACGCGGACGACCGGCGCCCGGACGACCGGCGCGCGAACCACGGGTGCAGCACAGCCGCAACAGGGCCAGTCGCTGGTCCCTTCGCGGATCGTCAACCACGACGAGACGAACTCGCTCCTGATCCAGGCGGAGCCGGAGGAGTACGAAGAGATCCTCGGCATCCTCGACAGCATCGACCGGAAACGACGCCAAGTCTTCCTCGAAGCGGCGTTGGTGCAGGTCTCCGACACGTCATCGCTGAACTACACGATCGAGTACCTCGCCGGCGAGCTCGACGATACCGCGACGCGGCTCGCCGCGATGAGCGCATTCGGACTCTCGACGCTGGACGTTTCGCAACTTCCGGGCAACTTCACGAGGGCGTTCACCGGTAATGCGCCGACCGGTCTGTTGGCAGCAGTCAGTCACCGCGGGCAGCTTCCTGTGCTGCTCCGAGCGATCAAGACCGACACCGACTCCCAGATCCTCGCGACGCCGTTCATCCTCGCGGACGACAACCAGCCCAACTCGCTCTCGGTCCAGACCGAGGTCTTCTTCGAGACGTCGAGCCAGGGTCAGGTGGCGGTGACCTCCGGTCTCGACTCGGAGCTCGCGGGAATCACCCTCAGCTTGACACCGACGATCTCCGGCAGCGTCGTTCTGCTCGAGCTCGAACTCGAGGTGTCGAGCTTCGGTGGAGCGTCATCCGGCGCGGGCGCGGTCCCCGACAAGTCGACCAACACGATCACGTCGAGCGTGACCATCCCCAACGGAGAGCTCTTCGTGATCGGTGGACTGGCGCGCGAGAACTCCTCGAAGGCGGTCGACAAGATCCCGCTGCTCGGTGACCTGCCGCTGATCGGACGACTGTTCCAGTCGCGGGGTTCCACGAAGAGCCGCGACAACCTGTACATCTTCCTGACGGCCCACATCCTCTCCGACGACAACAGCGACGACCTGCGCCACTTCACGCGCCAGGCGGTCGAGGGGACGCGAGCGTTCGAGGACAAGTTCCGGATCCAGCAGTTCACACCGTTTCCGGGTGCTGCCGCCGCCGCCAAAGGAGACGACCAGTGAAGCTCACGCTCTTCGACGACCTCGTTCGCGAGGGCCACCTCCAGGAGTCCCAGCTCGAGGAGTGCCTCGAAGAGGAGCGGGAGACCGGAGAGCCGTTGGACCGGATCCTCCGGCACAAGGGCTACGTCACCGAGGCGGTCCTGCTCTCGATGCTGGCCAAACGCCTGCGGATCCCGTTCGTCGACGACCTCGAGAAGATCGAGGTCCCGAGCCTGTTCATCGACAAGGTCCCGGCCCAGTTCGCGCGCAACTACAACCTGATCGCCGTGGAGCAGGAGAACGGGAGCCTCCGGGTGGCGACCTGCGATCCGCTCGACATCCACCCGATGGATGATCTTGCGGCCCTGGTCGGCTGCATGGTCGAGCCGGTCGTCTCACCTCGCGGTGAGATCACCGCACTGATCAACCGCGCCTATCAACGCTCGTCCGCAGATGTGGATGAGCTGCTGGAGGGCCTCGAGGACGACGAGATCCTGGGACTCGCCGACGTGATCCAGGAGTCGGAGGACGTCCTCGACATCGCCAACAAGGCGCCGATCATCAAACTGATGAACACCATCCTGTTCGAGGCGCTCAAGATCCGCGCCTCGGACATCCACCTGCAGCCCTTCGCGGACCGCCTCCAGGTGCGGTACCGGATCGACGGCATCCTCTACGACTCCAAGGTCGTCCCCAAGAAGGTCCAGGATGCGTTGACCTCCCGCGTCAAGGTCATGGGCAAGATGGACATCGCCGAGCGTCGTCTTCCTCAGGACGGCCGGACCTCGGTCAAGGTGGGTGACAGCGAGGTCGACGTCCGGATCTCGTCGGTGCCGACCTCCGACGGCGAGCGCATCGTGTTCCGACTGCTCGACAAGAGCGCGCGCCTGTACAAGCTGCAGGAGATCGGGCTGAACGCCCACAACCTCCACCTCATGGGCAACCTGATCCAGTGCACTCACGGGATCATCCTGGTGACCGGGCCGACCGGTTCGGGAAAGACCACGACGCTGTACGCGTCTCTCGGCGAGATCGACGCCGAGGAGAAGAACATCATCACGATCGAGGACCCGATCGAATACAACCTGGACACGGTCAGCCAGATCCAGGTGTCGACGAAGAAGGGTCTGACCTTCGCGGCGGGACTGCGCTCGCTCCTGCGTCAGGACCCGGACGTCATGATGGTCGGAGAGATCCGCGACCCGGAGACCGCCAACATCGCGGTGCAGGCCGCGAACACCGGACACCTGGTCTTCTCGACGCTCCACACGAACGACTCCGCCGGTGCGGTGACCCGAATGGTCGACCTCGGGGTGGAGCCGTACCTGGTCTCGAGCTCGCTGATCGGAGTGATCGCACAGCGGCTGATCCGGGTGATCTGCCAGCGGTGCAAGGTCGGCTACGAGCCGTCCGCGGGGGAGCTCAAGGAGCTCGGCTGCGCGCGCAGCGAACTGCTCAACGGCTTGCTCTATCGCGGCGAGGGGTGCGACGCCTGCCTGGGTCGCGGCCTGTACGACCGGACCGCGATCTACGAGATCCTGATGATCAACGAGACGATCCGCGATCAGATCATCTCGCGGACCAGCGCTTCGGTCATCAAGCAGGTCGCGGTCGAGTCCGGACATCTCAAGACCCTGCGTATGGATGGCTGTGAGAAGGTCAAGCAGGGACTGAGCACGCTCGAAGAGGTCTACCGCGTGACCCAGATGGACGTCTTCTGATGCCGATCTTCCAGTACGAGGCCCTCAGCGGCCGCGGCAAGCTCGTCAAGGGAACCATCGACGCCGACACAGCGCGCGATGCCCGGGAGAAGCTGCGTCGCCAGGAGATCCGCGTCACGGCCATGTCCAAGGTGGACGCGGCCAGGAAGCGCAAGGATGCTCGCAAGAAGTTCACGCTCGAGCGCAAGATCAGCGTCCGGAATCTCGCGATCCTCACCCGCCAGCTGTCGACGCTACTGGGATCCGGAATCCACTTGGCCGAGGCGCTCGGCGCGTTGATCGAACAGGTCGAGGAGAAACGGACGGAGATGATCCTCCGCGATACGCGCGAGAAGGTCGTCTCGGGAATCAACCTCGCGGAGGCGATGTCCTACCACCCGTCCGTATTCTCGGACCTGTACGTCAACATGGTCCGGGCGGGCGAGGCGAGCGGAAACCTCGACGAGGTCCTGAACCGGCTCGCCGACTACCTGCAGAAACAGGCCAGCCTGCGCGGCAAGGTCATCGCGGCGCTGACCTATCCGGGCATCATGATGCTCGTGGGGACCGGTGTCGTGGTCTTCCTGATGTCGTACGTCGTTCCCAAGATCACGACGATCCTGGAGAGCCGCAACCAGGTGCTGCCGTGGACGACGGTCACCCTGATGCAGGTGAGCAACCTCTTCGAGAACTACTGGTGGGTCCTGCTCGTCGGGTTGCTCGCGGTCATGGTCGGTCTGCGCGGATTCATGGCGACCGAGAAAGGGCGGCTCTGGTTCGACATCACGCTGCTCCGCGTGCCCATCGTCGGCACCTTGTTCAAGAAGCAGGCGATCTCCCGTTTCACGATCACCTTCTCGGCGCTCCTCAAGAGCGGCCTTCCGGCGCTCGACTCGCTCCGCATCGTCTCCCGAGTGGTCAACAACACGGTCTTGACCCGGGTTCTCGACAAGGTGGCGGAGCACATCATGGAGGGTGCGGACATCTCGACCCCTCTGAAGCACTCGAAGATCTTCCCGCCGATGGTCGCGTACATGATCGCCGTCGGGGAGCAGAGCGGACAGCTCGAAGACATCCTGGATCGCATCGCGGACGCCTACGACGAAGAGATCGACCTCGCGGTGCAGAAGATGACCGCGGCGGTGGAGCCGATGATCATCATCGGCCTCGCCGTGGTGGTCGGGTTCATCATCATGGCCGTGCTGATGCCGCTCCTCCAGTTCAACAACCTGTAGAGATTGTGAGGTCTCCAGTGAACGCAAGACGACGTCGCGCAACGGTGCGCAGCGCAGGTTTCTCCCTGATCGAGCTGATCGTGGTGATCACGATCATCGGCATTCTCGCGACCGCGGTGGTGATGAACCTCCAGGGACGCGACGAGGATGCGAAGGTCGCCAAGGTGAAAGCGGACTTCACCACGTGTGGCTCCGCGATCGACATGTTCAAGCTCGACCACGGACGCTTCCCGGACAGCCTCGAGGAGCTGCTCAACCCGCCCGACACCGGCAACGGCAAGAAGTACATCAAGAACATGCCGACCGACCCGTGGACCAACGAGCCCTACCAGATCGAGACCTCGGATGACGGCAGCCCGATCCTGATCTCCTACGGCGCGGACATGGCCGAGGGCGGGGAGGGCTACAACCAGGATCTGTACAGCAACGACATGGGACAGTAGAGGGCTCGGTGAACGCTCGCATCCCTCGAGATCGGATCAGACGAGGAGATCAGGGTGGCTTCACCCTGATCGAGATCATCGTCGTCATGCTGATCCTCGGGGTCCTCGCGAGCGTCGCGCTGCCCGAACTCCAGGGCGTCTCGCCGAAGTACCGCCTCCGGTCGGCCGCTCGACTGGTCGGCGGCGAGATCCAGCTGATCTACAGCATGGCGGCGACCACCGGCAAGGTGTACGGGCTGCGCTACGACTTCGAGAATCGCACGGTCCAAGCGATCTTGC
>JAGQRC010000301.1 GCA_020425835.1 Planctomycetota bacterium
ACGACCGACGTCCCATGGTGCATCGGGATCATGTCGACGATAGGACGCGGAAGTTTCTCCTCCTCCGCGATCCGGATCCCGTCCTTGACGTGGGAGATGATGATGAGCCGCGACATCTCCGGTGAGAGTCGGTCGTGGATGTTCTCCTCGCCGTGCGTGTTCTCCACGAAGTAGTTCGGTTTCAGCATTTTGCCGACGTCGTGGTAGAGCGCGCCGACGCGCGCGAGCAGATCGTTGGCACCGATGCTCTTCGCTGCTTCCTCGGCGAGCTGGCCGACCATCAACGAGTGCTGGAACGACCCCGGAGCGAGGAGACTCATCTCGCGCAGGAGCGGGTTGTTCTGGTCGGACAACTCGATCAGCCGCATGTCCGTCGTCAGATCGAGCCAGCGCTCGAGGAACGGGAGCAGGCTGGTGATCAGGATTCCCGATCCCACACCGTTGAGGAAGCCCCATGCCGGCGCCTCGAGGTGACGGAGCCACTCACCCCGCAACGCGATGTCGGTGCTGAAGTCGGCGCTGTCGAGACCCGAGAGCCCGTAGATCAGGATCGCGATCGCTTGCGCGCATCCGCTGGCGAGTCCGACGATCACCAACCGGGTGCGTGAGCGGAGGCGACGGGAGCCGAGCACCGCCACGATGGAGCCGAGCACCTGAGCGAGGACGACGGCTCCGGACAACGGCAGCAGCGACGTCGTCGGCGCTGCGTTCTGGACGGCCACCATCAGACCCAGGAGTACGGCTCCCGCCAGGGCGCTGTGGATCGCGAGCGCGGCACCGTAGACCAGTGCGATCACGATGGCGAAGCAGGGCAGCGGCGTCAGGAAACTGAGGTCTTTCGCCGGAAGCTGCATCAGGCGAGCGGCGATCAGGAACGAAGCGAGGAAGAGCAGGTAGAGCGGGAGCGAGTCGAAGACGTGGCGGTGGAAGGCGCGCACCAGCAGGAGCATGACGAGGTGCACCATGGCGACGACGCCGAAGACGCTCGTCCACTGCACCCAGTCGGCGGCGGGAACGTAGCCCTGGCCGATGTCGTGAGCCGGGAGGCAGGAGCCGACGACCAACGTCGCGAAGAGCGCGAAGGCGATCGCGAGGAACAGCCGCCAGACGCGCTCCGACCGGGACTCCTCCTTCGCGAGGATCCCCGCCTTCGTCTGCTTCTTCCCGAACGAGAGCCGTTGCCAGCTCTTCTTGCTCTTGTCGCCAAAAAGACCCATGCCGGTCCTTCGAAACCTCGGCCACACCGCGCGGGGCTCGCCACCGCGAGGAAGGGCCGAAGTGTTCCCTGCTTCGAGCGACTCGAGATCCTTCCGAGCTCCGGAGACTCGGTGTCGGATCTCGAACCCACTCCTTATCGGGCTTTCGACCGACGGAGTTTATCCCCGTCGGGTCGAGAACCCCGTCGCGCGCCCTCGAATTCCTCGTAAGCGTCGACGATCTTGGCCACTAGGGGATGCCGAACGATATCCGCCCCGGTCAGCTCCTACGACCCGATCCCCTCGACCGGCGAGAGAACCCGCTGGGCGTGGATCAGTCCCGAGAGCTGCCCCTGCGGGAGATCGACCTGCGTGGTGTCGCCGGTGACGACGATCTTCGAGTCCTCACCCATCCGGGTCAGGAACATCTTCATCTGAGCGGGCGTCGTGTTCTGGCCTTCGTCGAGAATGATGAACGCGGCCGAGAGCGTCCGACCGCGCATGTAGGCCAACGGCACGATCTCGATGATCTCTCGGTCCGTGTAACGACGGATCTGGTCGTACTCGAGGATGCTGTGGAGTGCATCGTACAACGGTCGGAGATAGGGGTTCACCTTCGCGTGGAAGTCTCCCGGGAGGAAACCGAGACTCTCACCCGCTTCGACGGCGGGACGACAGAGGATGAGCTTCTTCGACTCACCCGACTTCAGCGCCTCGACCGCCATGCGAACCGCGAGATAGGTCTTACCGGTCCCCGCCGGTCCGATGCAGACGGTGATGTCGTGCTTCGCGATCATCTTGACGTAGGCGCGCTGTCCCTCGGTGCGCGCGACCTTGGTGACATCGGTGCGCGGCGCCAGCGTGACCTCGTCCAGCTCGGTCGTCGCGGCGACGAACTCGTCCTCGAGGGTCTTGGTCGCATCTCCGCCGCGCGCGACCCGGGCGACCCAACGCTCGAGCAGACCGGCCGCTTCGGCGACGTCGGCCTCCTCACCGCGCAGGTACACCGATCGACCGCGCGCACTGAGCTCGATCGAGAACTGCTCGCGGATCTTCTTGAGGTTCTTGTCGTGCACGCCGAACAGATCACTGGGGTCGACGGGCTCCGGGATCTCGAACGTCTGGTCCACTACAACTCCAGGGCGGTCTTCGCCAGGTAAACCATCGGGGCTCCGAACAGGACACTGTCGATCATGTCGAGCGTCCCCCCGAACGCCGGCACCAGGGCACCGGAATCCTTCACACCGAACGCGCGCTTGAAGAACGACTCCGCGAGGTCGCCGGTCTGTCCGGCGATGCCGGTCAGCGCGCCGAGCGCGGCGAGCCGTCCGATCGGAAGACTTCCGTCACCCGAGAGGAGCAACGCGTAGACTCCGATACTCGTGCCGATGCCGAGGAGCAGTCCGCCGACCGCTCCTTCCACGGTCTTCTTCGGGCTGATCGCGCTCAGCGGGGTTCGTCCGAACCGACGTCCCGTGAGGTAGCCGCCGATGTCGTTGGACTTCACGACGAGCACCGCGAGCATCACCCACCACTGGCCGCCGTCCACGTGACGCAATCGCAGGAACAACATCAACGGCACCGCCAGGTAGACGACCCCGAGAGCGGCCACCGCGATCTCCACCGCGCGCTGGCGGCTGGGTGTCGAGCGCAGGGAGCACAAGACCGAGAGCAAGGGCATCGCCACGGCGAAACCGGTCCAGAACCCGAGACGCCCGTCGCGACTCGGGTCGGCGCAGAACCACCACTCACCGATCAGCGCCGCGGCGAGCACCGCGGACCCCAGCCAGGTGAAGAGGCCGATCCGCGAGCCGGCCATGCGCCGGAACTCGATCCAGCTCACCACTCCGAACAGGGTCGAGAGCCCGAGGAAACCGTACGTCGCCTCGACCGCGACGTCGAGCCAGAGGATCAGCAGGACACCGACGAGCAGGAGCGTGCCGTAGATGTAGCGATCGCGATGATGCGTGCTCAACGCGACGCGTCCTCGTCGGAGGTGCGCGTCGAGTTCGCGTTCGCCGGGACGGCGCCGAAGCGACGCTCCCGGCTGCGGTAGGAACGAATCGCCTCCTCGAGGTGCTCGACGCCGAACTCCGGCCACTTCGCATCGGTGACCCACAGCTCGGTGTAGGAGATCTGCCACAGGAGGAAGTTCGAGACGCGCATCTCCCCCGCCGTCCGGATGAGGAGATCGGGATCCCGCATGCCGGGATCGTACAGGTAGCGCGCGAACGACTCCTCCGGCATTCCGATCAGGCTCGCCGGGTCGAGCTGGCCATCCCGGATCTCCGCGCCGATCTTCGCGAGGGCGTCGAGGATCTCGGACCGGCTCCCGTAGTTGAGCGCCAATCGCAGGGTCATCCCATCATTGTCACGGCTCAGTTCCTCGCTGAGCCGCAGCTCGCGCAGCACGTTCTTCGGCAACTCCTCGACGCGGCCGATCGAACAGAGACGGATGTTCTGCTGTCGGAGCTCGTTCCGCTCTCCGACCAGGTAGTCGCGCAGGAGCGTCATCAGGTACTTCACTTCGGTGCGCGGCCGGGCCCGGTAGTTCTCGGTCGAGAGCGCGTAGAAGGTGATCTCGGCCACGCCGTGACGACGGCAGTACCGGGTGATCTCGCGGAGCGTCTTCGCGCCGCGCTCGTGCCCGCGAATGCGATCGAATCCGAGGGACTTCGCCCAACGACCGTTGCCGTCCATGATGAACGCGATGTGGTTGGGCATCGGCAACGTCATCGTTCGCCCTCGACGAAGGATCGCAGCGGGTCCTCGACGATGACCTCGTCGCGCCGCCGGCCGGTGCTGATGATCGAGACGGGAACCCCGAGGCGAGCCGACAGCCGCTCCACGAACGGTGCCAACGTCGCGGCATCGACGTCGTCCCAACCCGGCCACTCCTCGTAGATCGGGCGGACCCGATCGAGATCCTCCGCGCGCGACGGGAAGCCATCGATCCGCTCGCCATCCAGCTCGTAGCCGACGGCGACGGGAACGGTCGCCCGACCGTTCAGCACGTCCGCCTTGGTCAGCGCCAAGCTGTCGACGTCGTTGACCCGAATCGCGTACTCCAATGCCGGGAGATCGAGCCAGCCACAGCGTCTCGGGCGCCCGGTCGTCGCGCCGAACTCGCCTCCCGCCTCGCGGAGCGGAGCGGCCGCCTCCGGGTCGGCCTCGGTCGGGAACGGGCCCTCGCCGACGCGCGTGCAGTAGACCTTGGTCACGCCGAGAACGTGATCGACCTTGCGCGGCGAGAATCCGGACCCACTGCCGATCCCGAGGAACGACGGGCTCGACGAGGTCACGAAGGGATAGGTCCCGAAGTCGACGTCGAGGAGACAACCCTGGGCGCCTTCGAACAAGAAACGCCGTCCCTCGCGGTGCAGACGATCGAGGGTGAGATCGGTCGCGCCGATCCGCGATCCGAGTCGCTCGACGAGACGCCGACAGACGGCGACGCTCGACTCGATCAGCTCGGCGTCGAACCCGCGGGCGGCCAACCGGGCGGGGAGTTCGTCGTCGAGGAACGACGGCTCTCGCAGATCCCCCAGTCGTACGCCACGTCGACCGACTTTGTCCTCGTACGCCGGGCCGATCCCGCGCAGCGTCGTTCCGATCTTCGTGTCACAGCCGTTCGACTCGCGGGCCCGATCGAGCTCCCGGTGGAACGGCAACACGAGATGCGCACGATCGGACAGGTGCAACCGGTCGACGACCTCGGGGTCGAGCTGGTCCACCTCGGCCAGCAGCGCTTCGGTCTCGATCACCATCCCGTTGCCGAGCACGGCCTGGACCCCGGCGCGCAGGACGCCGCTCGGGAGGTGATGGAGCACGTGCTTCACGTCCTCGATGATGATCGTGTGACCGGCATTGGCGCCGCCCTGGTAGCGAACGACGACGTCGACCGCCGCCGTCAGCACATCGACGATCTTGCCCTTCCCCTCGTCGCCCCACTGGAGACCGAGCACGCAGAGATGTCGGATCGATCCGCTCGAGCTCATGCCCCACTCTTCTCGATGCGATCTCGCCCGCCCATGTAGGGGACGAGCGCCGGCGGGATGCGCACGCTGCCGTCGGCCTGCTGATTGTTCTCGAGGATCGAGATCAACACGCGCGGTGTCGCGATCGCGGTGTTGTTCAGCGTGTGGCAGAAACGGACCTTGCCCTCTTCGTCCCGGTATCGGAGGTTCAGGCGGCGCGACTGGAAGTCGTGGAACCGGGACGCCGAGTGGGTCTCCCCGTATCCGCCGCGCGACGGCATCCACGCCTCGATGTCGAACTTCTGCACCTGCCC
>JAGQRC010000302.1 GCA_020425835.1 Planctomycetota bacterium
CGTAGAGGTTCTCCCCAGTCTGTTCGGGGCGCCGGGTCCGAGCGGCCCCCGCGGGTGTGATGGTCGTTGTGACGATGGCGTTCGCAGCGGGGCTCGAATCCTGTCGGGTGAGTGGAATGCGGGCTTTGGGTCGAGGAATCTTGGGAGATTCTGAGATTGTTGTTGACGGATTTCGCGATGCGAAATGGAAGGCCCGAGTGAGTTCTTCTGTGTTGTCGCTCGAGGGGGATGGCGTTCGCTGTGGGCGACGTTTTGAGGTTGAGGCGACGTTCACGGTTCGTGCCGTTGCGTTCGTCGCGTGAGCGCTGTGTCACGGGGCTCCAAAACCGGGTTGTAGAATAGGTCGTGTCGAAAGGAGCGACCGATGGATGTGCGGGCGACGATGCGACGAGTGGGGATGTTGAATGCGAAGGCCTTGAGAGAGGAGTCCATCCGTGCAGCTCGGTTGGAGACGCGGCAGACGGTGGATGTGATCGTGCATCTGGCCGAGGTGATTCGTCGGGGGTTGATTCAGGAGTGGGGGTTCCCCGGGGTCGGGCAGTACTGTGTCGAGGAGTTGAAGGTGCCGGAGGCGACGATCGGGCTGCGGGTGCAGGTGGCGTACGCGTCAGTCCGGGTTCCGGAACTACTCGAGGCGCTGGTTGCTGGGCGCTTGAACCTGACGACTGCGGGACGGCTGGCACCGCATGTGAACCGGGAGAACGTCGAGCGGGTGATCGCGGAGTGTGAGGGGTTGAGTCGAGCCGCGGTCGAAGAGTACGTGGCGCAGTTCAAGAACAAGCCTGAGGTGAGCTCGGGGATTCGGAAAGCGCCGGGTGGGAAGGACGCCGGCGGTCTGCTGCCGGGATCTGAAGCGACTGAGCCCCCAAGTGACGAAGAGCGCTCGGAACCGCCTGCTGCGCCGACGTCTCGACCACCGGAGCCGAAGTCGTCGGTCGAGCCGGCGAGGTCGGAGCGGTTCAACTTTCGTTTCTCGGGGGGGCGCGATCTCAAGGAGAAGCTGCTTCGTCTGGGCGAAGTCCTCGGCGTTTCCAATCCGACAGGGAACGTGGACAAGATCGTCGAGGCCGCACTCGAGATTGCGCTCGACAAGAAGGACCCTCAACGGCGAAACGAGCGACGCCGAGAGCGCGACGCGAAGCGCGCGGAGAAGTCACCGAAGAGAACCCCATCTCCGCCGGCGGAGGTGATCACCACAGCCGAGGCAACCCCAGTGCCATCTCCGCCAGCCAAGCCGTCGCGGTACATCCCGGTTCCGGTCCGCGATGAGGTGCTGGCCAGAGCTGACTTCCAGTGCGAGTACGAGCACGAGGGACGTCGCTGCAGTTGTCGAACGGCACTCCAGGTCGACCACGTCCAACCGTACGCCCGCGGAGGACCCAGCGACATCGAGAACCTGAGAGCGCTCTGCCCAGTACACAACCTTTGGTTCGCACAGAGGCACTACGGACGTGAGTTCATCCGAGCAAAGATCGAAGCCACCCGCTCAACACGCTCGGCGTGAACCCGACTGAGATCGGCTCTGCAGGGAGGTCCTGGCAACCCGGCTTGCCGCGCGAAACCCGACAGGATTCGAGCCGTGCTGCGCACGAAATCGTCACGACGCCCATCACACCCGCGCGGGTCGCGCGGACCCGGCGCCCCGAACAGACTGGGGTGAACCTCTACGGACCGAGTCGGGAAGTGGGTTCCGCTCCACGGCCCGGGCATCTCCGCCAGACAAGGTGCCCCACTCGAAGCAACCACACACACCACCCCTTCGAAGACCGGCGGCGAGTGGGTGACTCCGCGCGCACCATCAGCTCGTGTCCGAGCCCGCGCCACGATGCGCCCAGATCTATCCCCGCACACCCGCATTCAGAGGGCGCCGCGGCGCTCTCAGTACCGATACCCCTGTGTCACCACGGGATGGCCCATCTCCTTCGCGACGGCGGTGAGCGTCTCCGGGCAGAAGTAGTAGTAGAGGACGCGCGAGCAGTGGCCGTCGTAACCGGTCGCACGCCAGACGTCGCGCACCACTTCCTTGCCGTCGACCTCGTACCAGAGAACGATGATGGGCTCGCCGCGGAAGTCGACGCGCTGCGCTCTGCGGAGCGTCGAATCCTCGAACGTGTGGACGATGATGTTTCGCGCGGGCGCTTCGCCGAGCCCGCCGTAGATCCCGACGATGTCGGAGACCGCGTCCGAGTGCATCAGGGCGACGAGCGCCTCGACGTCGCGCTCGTTGAAGGCCGTGACGAGCGCGTCGATGATCCGTCCGTGTTCGGCGGAGACGGCCGTCGACGGGATCGTCGTTTTCGGGTGAGTCGCGAGGCGCTTCCGGCCGCGGTGGACGGCGACCTTCACTGCTCCCGGGGAAGCCTGCACCAGACCAGCGATCTCCGCGTGCGGGAAGCCGAAGACATCGGCGAGCAGGACGCAGACGCGTTCGCGGGGGGGGAGTGACCCGGCGAGCGACAGCAACGCTTCCTCGATCTCCGGGGTGGTCGGTCTCGATGCTTCGTCACTCGGCTCCGGAAGGGGATCGAGGAGTTCCGGTCGGTGACGACGCACCTCGTCGATCCACGCGTTGGTGGCGACCCGGAACAGGTATCGCTTCGGATCCTCGAGGTCGCTGTGCAACTGCCCGAGCCGCACGAACGCGCGCGCGATGGACTCCTGCGTGAGGTCCTCCGCTTCCCAGGGCGAACCGGTGAGCGCCAAGCAGTACCGATAGAGCTCGGGCCGAAGGGGATCGACCACTCTCGCGAAGCGACCCATGGCGCCGTGGACCGCCTGGACATCATCGCGCTCGAATGCCGAACGCGCTCCTTCGGGCTCCGCCGTCTCACCCTCGTGGTCACTCATGATGCCTCCGAGCAGAACCAGACCGATCAACCCCAAGCCGTGGACACTCCACATGAGCGCCTCCCTTCGGGCAACTCACGGATGAGTGGGGCGATAGGTTACGCGATTTCCGGAGGTCGGGCGGCGGGCGGCCCGCTCGAGGAGCGGCGACGAGCCATGTACGCTGTGCTCGAACCTGGGTACTCTGCCCCACGTTTCCCCGTCTCGGACCGAACTTCCTCCCGAAGGGACAAGATCATGAAAAGACCCGACTTCCGTCAGTGGCGCGGACTGCTCGTCGCCGGACTCGCCGCGCTCTGCGTCAGCTGCTCCGGCATGGACGAGAAGAGCATGTCGATGGACAAGGGCATGGGGGGCATGTTGCCCGCCGGCCTGACCGAGATGCTCGGCAAGGTCAGCGAGCTCGGTGGCTCGGTCGGTGAGTGGAAGGCATCCCTCAACGGCATGCTCGACAGCGCCGGGCTCGGTCAGCTCCGCCAGTACGTCGATCAGGCCGGTGAGTACGCCGACAAGCTCATGGGCATGAAGGAGAGCGTGTCCGGCATGATGGCCGATCCGCTCGGTGCGATCGGCTCGAAGCTCCAGGAGATGGCGGGCCTCGACGTCGACGCCCTGAAGGGCATGGGCGCCGGCGACCAGATGGATGCCGTCAACGGCTTCGCGGACTCGGCGAGCAGCGTCAGCACGATGGCCGACGACTTCCTCGCGAAGTTCGGCGGATAGTCCGCGACGACATCGCACGGGTGGGGCGAGGCGTTCGAGCTCGGACGCCTCGCTTCGCATCTCGCGCGGCGGGATCCGCGCCCGGCGCCGTCACTTCCGACGAACCGTGTCAGGGTCACCGCGTCGACGACGCACGCCGAGGTGAACGGGCCGCGCCGAGGAGCCACTTCCGGCTCCGGAGCGGTGTAGCCCCATACCTCGGGAGGCTCCATGCTTCGACCCACCGCGGCGCTCATCGCGCTCCTCACGACATCCGTTGGGATGCCGCTCCCCGCCGCCGTCGTCCACCAGCTCACCACCCCCGGGATCAACCCGTTCGGGATCGCCGTCACCACCAGCGACTCCGTGCTTCCCGATCGCGTGCTCGTTCTCGACTTCGCGGGCGACGCACGGATCTACGATCTGTCGTTGAGCACCTTCTTCGGGACGATCCCGAGCCCCGGAACCGCGCACACCGGAATCGCCTGGGACCCGACGAGCGACACGTTGTTCTGGATGACCGCGCCGATCGATGGGGCGATCATCTTCCAGACCGACATGTCGGGCAACTTCGTGAACCTGCTGGAGTACCCGTACCTCTCGCCGGGAGTCCCGTTCATGGAAGGGCTCACCGTCGACACGAGCGACCCGCTCCAGCCGACGATCTGGTTCTACGACTACGACAACGTCGAGGGTGAGCAGTTCGTCGAGATGACGACGTCCGGCGTCCTCACCGGAGGGAGCTTCTTCCCGCCCGGGGTCGGACCGTTCTTCGGCGGGCTCACGTCGGTGCCGGGCTCGCCCGCGCGCTTCGTCGTCCCGACCTCCGACGGCACGAGCTACTCGACGTTCTCGTTGATGGATGAGTCCGGCGCCATCCTGGGGGAGGCAGACTCACCGATCGGTACTCCGACCAGTCAGTTCTTCCTCGCCTACCACCCGACCGGATCGAGCGGCGCGCCGACGTTCTACGTCGCGGACAACTCGGGGTTCTCCCTGCAGATCTCCGAGATCTGCCTCGACCTCCCGCTCGGGGACCCGGAGTTCGGCGTCGGTTCGGAGATCGACTTCCTCTCGACCGACCAGTCCTTCGAGCACTTCGCCGACTTCGTGCAGGGGACCGACGAGTTCGTCGCGTGGGTTCCGGTCTGCAACACCGGAAGCGGGACCGCGCACAACCTGCAGTTCGAGCTCGACACGCTGCCCGAGTGGGGCATGACCGTGACGTCGTTGCCTCCGGTGATCCCGGAGCTGACGCCGGGACGGTGGACGCGGGTGCCGATCGGCATCTCGACGACCGGCACTGCGCCGGGGCTCTACAGCGTCGGACTCTCGATCGTCTCCGATGAGACCGTGCTCGACACCGCGTTCCTCGTCTCGGTGTTCGATGTCGACCTCGACGGTCGTTCGGGCGGAACGGTCGTGGCGACGATCGACGCGCCGGACGGTCTCTACGCGGTCACCGAGTCGCTCGATCCGATCGCGCTCACGGCGTTCGGCGCGAGCCCGTTCGTCGCTCCTTTCCCGATGCCGACCCACATCGAAGTCTGTTGGACGCCGCCGGCTCCGTACTTCGGGATCCATCCGCTGGCGACGCCGGTCGAGACCACCACGAGTGGCGCGTTGCCCGCAGCTCCCGGCGCGCAAGGGCCGAACTGGACCAAGAAGATCGCGCTCGGGATCGCCAGCGCGCTCGGGATCGGGGGCGCGGCCGCCAAGGTGATGCTCGAGGCGGAGGGGATCTCACTCTCTCTGCTGGTGCTCGTCCTGAAGAAGCAGGGCTTCAAGGCGGTGGTTCGGCTCGCCGCGGTGAACCTCGGGAAGTCCCTGACCGGCTGGGGACTCGCGATCGCCGCCGCGGCGGGGATCGTCAACGCCGCGGCGGCGGACCCGCCGGCGGGCGACA
>JAGQRC010000303.1 GCA_020425835.1 Planctomycetota bacterium
GGAAGCGTCCCGAGTGGAGGAAGAAATTCGAGTCCGGGCAGTAGACCGCGGCGGCGTCGGCCTTCGCGATCCGATCGATCTCGTCGGACGACAGATGAATACAGTGAGCGAGCAGGCAACCCGACCGAAGCAGGCCGGCATTCTCGTACACCGCGGTGTAATCGGTGGCCTCGGGAAAGAGGGCGTGGATCGCAGCGAGCTCTCCCTTGTTCTCGGAGAGATGGGTCTGGATCCGCGCGCCGGTCGCGGTGGCGAGCTTCCCCGCGCCCAGGAGGAGTTCGTCCGAGCAGGTGATCCCGAAACGCGGGGTGACCGCGGCGGCGAGTCGGCCCTCGCCCCGTCCGTTCCACTGGCGGATCAAGCGCTCGGTGTCGCGCAGTGACGTGGCGCTCTCTTCGAGCAGCTCCGACGGTGCCTCTCGGTCCATCAGGACCTTGCCGATGATCGCCCGGACTCCGGCGCGCTCGGCCTCCTCGAACGCGATCTCTGTCGCGCGAGTGTGGACCGAGGAGTAGGCGGCGCACGCGGTCGTTCCGGAGCGGAGCAGCTCCTGGAAGCACCGTGCGGCTCGATCCCGCGCGATCTCCGGATCCTCGTTCGCCGCCTCCTCCTTGAAGATGTGGTCGCGGAGCCAATCGATCAGGTGCTCCGACTCGACGCCGATGATGTCGATCTGCGGAATGTGGAGATGGGCATCGACGAGTCCGGGGAGGAGGAGCCGGTCACCGTAGTCCACTCGACGCGTTCCGCGCAGCTCCGCTCGGGCGATCGACTCCTCGCGACCGACCCGCTGGATGGTCCCGGCGCCGTCGACCTCGATCAGTCCGGGCGCGAGGAGCTCGACGCGATCGGGGCCGAGCGAGTGGAGCACCGCTCCTCGATAGACGGTCGTCAATTGAGCCTCCTCGTGGTAAACCACGCGGCGTGCCGCGTACGGTCGACTCGACCCGTGTCCCCCGGGCCCGCCCGCGGATTCTACGACAAGAGGATCTCCCATGAGGATAACTCTCGCCGCCGCCCTCGGAACCTGCTTCGGCGTCCGGGACGCGATCGACGCGGCGATGGATGAGTCGTTCCGCAACAACTTGACGATCGTCGGAGAGCTCGTCCACAACCCGCAAGTCATCGCGGAGCTGCGCGCACACGGCGTCGACATGGTCAAGTCGATCGACGAGCCGATCTCGACCGCGAACGTGATGATCACCGCGCACGGCGCACCGGCATCGATGCGCCAGACGCTCGAGGCGAGAGGGTTCCACGTGTTCGACGCGTCGTGCCCCCTCGTCATCAAGGTGCACAACAAGGTCGCGTCACTCGTTCGCGACGGTTTCTTCCCGGTCGTCGTCGGGCAGCGAGACCACGTCGAGGTGCGCGGGATCGTGGGAGACCTCGCCGAGTACGACCTGATTCTCGACGAGTCGGACCTCGATCGCCTCGCGGGCCGGGACCGCATCGGGATCGTCTGTCAGACGACCCAGCAGCTGGAGACCGCGGAGCGGCTGGTCCGAGCGCTCGAGCAGCGCTTCCCCGAGGCACAAGTCCGCTTCGTCGACACCATCTGCAAGCCGACCAAGGATCGTCAGCGCGCGGTGCGGGAGCTGGCCGAGCAGGTGGACCTCATGGTGGTCGTCGGCGGCAAGAACTCCTCGAACACCAAGAAGCTCAAGAAGGTGTGCGACGACCGCGGTGTCGAGGCGTACCACATCACCGGCCCGGAGGAGCTCCACCGGTCGTGGTTCGTCGGCAAGGAGCACGTCGGCATCACGGCCGGGACCTCGACACCTCACGCGATCATCGACATGGTGGCCAAGGCCATCGAGCAGATGACGCAGATGACTACGGGTCCTGGGGATAGATGATCACCCGGTCGTGGACGACGATGATCACGTCGTCGAGGCCGTCCTCGGTGACGTCGTCGACCCACACCGTGCGCGGCTCGGACGCCGCTCCGCTCTGCCCCCGGAACGTGTTCGACTCGTAGACCGGGAACTCCAGCGCCAGCTTCCAACCGGTTCGCTCATCCGCGGTGAACACTTCGAGGAAGTGGTTCACCCCCTCGCTGAGAACGAGGTCGTCGGCACCGTCGCCGTTCAGGTTGCCGACCGCGAGGTCCGCGTAGCTGCCCCGATCGCGTTCGCACTGGTGGGAGAACGCGAGGTCCAGTCGAGTTTGCTCCCCTCCCGACTCGAGCACGATGAGGAACCGTGGATCGAGGAGCAGCACTTCGTCCCGACCATCGCCGTCGAGGTCGGCGACCGCACCCGCTCGAACCGTGGCGTAGGGACCGGGGACGCTGCGCATCAGCTTCGGCTGCGCCTCCCCGGTATCGAACACGCTCACCGACCGATCGCCCGTGTCGACCAGAACCAGGTTCGTCTCGGCGCCGTCGAGACGAGCCTCGAGCGCGACGGCGATCTGAGAGGTCGAACTCAGTCCGTTCACTTGGTAGACGACCTCCAAGGAGTCGTCGGTCCGACGGACCCGACGCGCGTGCCCGCCGCTGGCGATGAGCAGGTCCCCGTTCCGTGCTTGCGTCACCGCGGTAGCGCTGGCCTTCTCCAAGGTCCCTGGAGAATCGACGCGGGACCAACCGCTCGTTCCCGACTCCGCGGTCCGGCCGCGTCGGTAGAGGAGCGGGGCTTGGTACGGGACGAAGACCACGATCTCGTCGAGACCATCTCGATCGAGGTCGAAAGCGACGAGCTCGCGGGGATCGGTGTCGGTCTCGATCCCGAGCGACTCGCGTTCGGTCCATTCGCCGGACTCCTCGCGGCCACGGATCGAGACCGTGCGTCGATCGTTTCCGCCGAGGACGGCGACCTCGACGGTGTCGCCGCTCGTGAAATGTCCGGTCGCGGCGACGATCGGGTCGTTCGCATCGATCAGCTTCTTCGGGAACGTGAGCGTCGAACCATCGAGAGTCGAGACCCCGACCACCTTCTCCTCCGAACTCGCGACGACCAGTTCGCAGGACCCGTCGTCGTCGAGGTCGGCGGCGGCCACGCTGGCAACCTGTCGGACGGTGGGGGAGGGATCGAGCAGGTGGAGTGAACCTCTGTCGTTGCGAAGGACGAGAATCGTCCCCGCCTTGCGGTCGGTGATCATCACGTCGGGATCTCCGTCGCCGTCCAGGTCGCCGGTCACGAGCTGAGGCTGGTCGAGCCCTTGCGCGTCGAGCGGCAACACGTCGGGATTCTCGAAGTCCAGCGGGTCTCGCCGGCGACGGACCTCGAACGCGAGCTCCTCGAAACGGCCGCGCTCCCTCGTCGCTGCGACGATCGAGCGACGATCGCCGCGGTCGAGGGTGGAGAGGGCAGTGGGAGGCGACCCTTCGATCAACGCCTGCGGACCGAAGGACTCCCCGCGCGCAAGGCGCAGGCGATACGGATGGGTTCGATCGTCCACGACGGTGAGCAGATCGCGCATCCCGTCGCCGTTCAGGTCGACGGCGAACAGCCCGAGCGGATTCTCGGAGCTGTCGGGAAGGAAATCGCGGGTCGGAGAGCTGGTGCGAGAGAGTCCCGAGAGGCGGTGGATCCCCTTTCGAGCGAGCAGGAACACTTCCGCGGTCGCGCGCTCTGCCCCGGAGGCGATCGCCATCGAGTTCGAGCCCGCGAGGCTGTCCGGCGTTCTGAAGCGATCGTGGTCGGAGAAGGGACGCTCGGCATCCCCCCAACGCACCTCGAGCGACCCCGGGGAGTGCAGAAGGAGGTCGGGGCGCCCGTCGCCATCGACGTCGGTCACGCCGATGGCCGTGATCCGGCTCACGACCTGGATCGACCGTCGCTCGTAGCCATCGGGGTCGTGGAATCGCCCACCCTCGGGGATCGTGCCCTTCGCCTCCGGAGCATGGAGGAGAAGAACGACCTGTGCATTGGAGTTGTCCATCACCACCAGGTCGTGGCGACCATCCCCGTCGAGATCGCCGGTGGCGATGGGCCCGACGCCGGCGCCGAACTTGAAGATGTCGCGTCCCGAGAACCCAAAGGACCCGTCGGGTTGTACTTGAGAGTGAACCGACGGCGCCGTTCCACCGAAGAAGAGAAGGAGGACCACGGCGAGGCACGAGGGTTGCCAAGCGCGGCCGCGCTCCCGAGCGCGACGAGCGAGGGCGTGGGGGGCGCCAAGGCGTCCCGGCGGGACGCGATCACGGGCTTCGATCACGGGTGCATCCTCTCGGTGAAGGGGGCGTCGTGTGGGTACACCACCACAGAACTCCCCTCGAATCCAGCCGTTGCGACGCTCGGGTGCGTGTGTTAGCGTCCAGACCCCAATGTCGGTTCGCGCCGTTGTGCGTCCAGTCCGTTCCTTGTCGCAGTCACGAGACCCCGACGGCGGCCAGGTTCGCGCCACGCCGATGTCGGGCGGAGCCGGCAGGCGCCGTTCTATGGTTGCAGGTCGCTCGGCGACACCGTTCGTCGGCGATCGCGTCACGACCGGGGAGGTTCTGTCGGGCGTCACGAGGATGGCCCGCGCTCCAACTTCGCCGACGTTCTGGGAGTCCGACGTTCCTTCGCGGAAGCGACGGTCGTGGAGACCCGATCGAAGCGCGGCCCGACGAACGTCTCGAGCCTCGAAGGAGTCGACCCGATGAAGACCCTCGCGATCACCCTCTCGAGTTCGCTGCTACTACTCGGCTCCGTCCTGGCGGACGATGCGACCGAGACCATCGAACTCCCAGGTGGGAAGCGGCTCGATGGCGTCGTGATCAAGGAGACCCAGAGCGATCTCTTCGTCGACCTCGGATACACGATCGTCTCCGTGCCGCGATCCCAGGTGATCGCGCGACACGCCGCCGCCGGCGAGGGGGAAACGGCGGCGCCGCTGGACCGTGACCCGGAGTCGATCTTCGAGATCGGGCGGCTCGCTCCCGTCACGGTCCAGGACGCCGTGAAGCAGTTCGGCGAGGGAGTCGTCCAGGTTCGCTGCCCCGGCGGCACGGGCTCCGGATTCATCACCGACCCTCGCGGCTACATCGTCACCAACTACCACGTCATCGAGAACGAACGGGATGTCGAGGTCACCCTGTACCTCGAAGGGGAGAACGGGCTCGAGAAGAAGCGCGTGAAGAACGTCGAGATCGTGGCGATCAACGAGTTCATGGATCTCGCGCTGCTGCGCATTCCCGACGCGGAGCAGTACCACCTCTCGTCGTTGACGATCGCCGACCCCGACGCTCTGAAGGTCGGGGACAAGGTCTTTGCGATCGGGGCCCCGCTCGGTCTCGAGCGCACCGTGACCGAGGGCATCGTCTCCGACTCCGCCCGCTCGTTCAGCGGGCAGTGCTACATCCAGATCGACGTCGCCATCAACCCCGGGAACTCGGGAGGGCCGCTCTTCAACTCGAGGGGAGAGGTGGTCGGCGTGACCAACATGAAGTTCCGCGGGACCGAAGGTCTGAACTTCGCGATTCCGGTCGACCACGTCGTCTACTTCCTGAAGCGAAGGGCGTCGTTCCTCTTCG
>JAGQRC010000304.1 GCA_020425835.1 Planctomycetota bacterium
CCCCTGCTCGACGAGAACGCGGGCGAGGTGATACCACGCGGGCGCGAATCGGGGGAACCGCTCGGTGACTGCTCGGAGATCGGCCAGTCCCGCCTCCGGCTCATCGACGGTACGGCAGACGGCCCGACGGTACGGCCAGAGGGGATCGTGTGGGTCGAGCGTCTCGGCGTTCGCATACGCCTGGCGGGCTCGCTCGTAGAACTCATTTCCCTCGTACGCCATGGCGAGACGACCCCGCTGCTCGGGATCGTTCGGCTTCTCCGACGCCGCGTTCGCTTCGCGCTCCAGGACCTGCTGAACCAGAGGGTCGACCTCGAGATCGACCGGTCGAATCACCGGCGGGGGTGGCGTCGACGGCACGCAGCTCGAGAGAATGAAAAGGACGCCCACGATCGAGCTGCTTGCCAGGGCGAGCAGCCAGGGGGCTCGAAGCGGACTACCGGCACGAGGAGTGGAGTGGATCATGAGCGCAGGATGCCATGGTCTGGGGGGGTGTCAAGAATGCGGGAGACGCGGTCGAATCGGCGATCATGGCGTTTCGCCCAAGACTTTCAGCTGAGCCGCGGCCTGTTCGTGACTGGGGTCGATCAGCAGAGCGCGACGCAAGTCGGCGACGGCCTGCTCTCGCTCGCCGAGTCGGAGATGAGCGTAGGCGCGGTTGTTGTACCCGTTCGCATATCCGGGATCGACAGCGACCGCGCGATCGAAGTAGGGCATCGCCGCGCGAGGTTGCTTCAGATGCAGGTAGCACCGACCGATCCGATCGTGGGGATGAGGGAGCTCCGGACGCGCGATCGCCGCCGTCTCCAGCTCGCGGATGGCGTTCGGGTAGTCACCCTGCGCTTCGAGCGCGCTGGCTCGACGCATGCACGAAACGTAGTCGATCGCCCGCGAGGTGACGGCAAGGCGCAGGCTGTCCTCGAGCGCGAGCGTGTCCACGATCTTCTCGCTCGAGAGCCGTTGCTGAAGCTCGGCGGCCTCTTCTCGCCGACCGTTCCGAGCGAGCGCTTGGGCGAGGGCGGTCAGGGTCGAGCGATCTTCCGGTGCGACCGTCCTCACCTTCTCGAGAATCGGAATCGCGTCCTCGGGTCGGCCCACCGCGAGGAGGGCTTGACCGAGCCTTCGGCCCGCGATGGCGCTGCTGGGGAGGAGATCCAGAACTTTCCGGAAGTGGCCCACGGCCTCTTCGTTTCGACCCTCGCGGAAGCAGAGCTCACCCCATCGGAAGTAGGTCGGCGCATAGTCGGGTCGCGCGGCGACCAGTCTCTGCAGCTCGGCCTCCGAGTCGGCGGACCGGCCGACCAGCTCCAGGGCGAGGGCGTAGTTGTATCGGGTGCGGGTATTCTGGGGATCGATCGCCAGCGCGTGCTCGTAGAAGGGGATCGCCTGCTCGTTCATCTCGTGGGCATCGAGGACCGCCGCGAGGTCGAACCACGCGGTTGCGGATGCGGGGGCGTCGATCACCGCTTGGCGCGCCGTGCGGAGCGCCTGCGCAACCGTGGGCTCCATTCCGTCGACGACGAAGTCGGGGATCTCGCTCGCCACCGGCGAGGACCCGGGCCAGTACTTCCACGCGAGAACCGATCCGCCAATGACGATGAGTAGTCCGATGACGACGGGCCACCGTCTCGTTCGAGCGCCCGCGTCGGTCATGGAAGCGCTCTTCCCGTGCCCCGCACGACCGTTAGCGAGCGGTTGAGCTCCGGCACCGGAAACGACTCGCGGTGCCCATCCGGCCATCGTACGGAGAGCTCCTCGACAGGATCCGGCAGTCCGAAATGGGCCGACGCGGGGCCCGACGAACCGTAGCCCAGTGCCCGACTCGTCGTGCGCGCCTGAACTCGTCGAGCGTCCCGGATCACGATGCGCGCACCGACCACTTCGGTGACGCCATCGATCGCGCGGACGACCAACCACGATCCGACCCGCGGCGCGTCGTTGCGGTAGAGACGCGCCGGACTCTCGAGGTTGGACAGAACCAGGTCCAGGTCTCCATCGCCATCGATATCACCCGCGACCAGTCCGCGTCCGACCTCGACCGCGGAAGTGAAGGCGTCCGCGTGTGACGCGTCGACCTGGAACTTCCCGTTGCCGCGATTGGTGTAGAAGAGGTTCGGCTCCGCGTACTCATCGTACGGCGGCTTCACCTTGGTGGTCGGATTGCGCACCTCATGGGTCACCCGTCCGTTGGCGATGGCGAGGTCGAGGTCCCCGTCGAGATCGACATCGAGACCGGCGACGCCGAAACCGGTGAAGTTCATGCTCGACGCGGCGAGTCCACTCGTTCCGGTGTCGTCCTGGAAGCCGTGATCCGATCCCAGGTTTCGATAGAGCGTGTTGCTCTCCCGAACCAGATGCGTCATGAACAGGTCTGTCCAGGTGTCGCCATCGAAGTCGGCCGCGATGACGCCCATGCCGGCCTCCGCCTGACCGTTCATGTTGAACGCGACCCCTCGCAGGACGCCCTCGTCGACGAACGTCCCATCGCCCCGATTGACCCAGAGATTGTTGGCGTACGCATCGTTGGCCACGTACAGGTCGATCCAACCGTCGGCGTCGAAATCGTCGCACACGACGCCGAGCCCGGCCGCCGCGACGGCCGCGATTCCCGACTCCTTCGAGACATCGGTGAACTTCCCGTTCCCCTCGTTTCGGAGGAGGACATCCGGGCACGGCGGGAACGCGGTCGGGCCGCAGAACTCCGGACGCCCCGCAGTGTCGGAGCAGCGCTTGCTGCCTTCGAACTTCACGTACTGGGTGACGAAGATGTCGAGGTCTCCATCGCGGTCGTAATCGACGAACGCGCTCGAGACGGACCAGCCCGGTACGTCGATGCCCGCGCGTCGAGTGGCATCCTCGAACGTGCCATCTCCTCGATTCAGGTAGAGGACGTCGGGACCGAAGTTGTTCAGGTAGACGTCGAGGTCGCCGTCCGCGTCGACATCTCCGATCGCGACACCCATGGAGTAGCCGGTACACCCCAAGCCGCTCTCCGCCGTCGCGTCGACGAACTTCCACGGCGAAACCTGACGGAAGAACCGGTTTTGCTGCTGTGCTTCGGTGGTCGCCGCGGGCAGTCGGTCGTTGCCGTTGGCGAAATAGATGTCGAGGTCGCCATCGCCATCGGCGTCGAAGAGGGCGAGACCGCCACCCATGATCGCCGGCATCAGCAGCTGGCCCTTGGGATGCGCCTCACAGGTGAACGAGACGCCGGAGCCCTCCGTGACCTCCGTGAACCAATGAGGCTCCGGGGCGTCGGAGGTGGTTCCCGCCCCTTCGGGCTTCGGACCTTTCCCCTCGTCGCTCCCGCACGCGGGAAGCAAGAAGAGCAGAGTCGCCCAGAGCGCGACGAGCCATCGCGCCGACGGTGAGTCGTGGTCCTGAAGTGGGAGCCCCCCCACGACACGGCACCATCGACCGATGGTCGAGTCATCCATATCGCCTCGTCCCGGGCGAGCCAACGAGGGAACTGCTCGTGTGCATCGGCTCCTCGAAAGGAACGAGAATGACATGAGACTGGATCGGGGGCCCGCCGACAGAATGCTCCGGCTCCGAGCGAGTTCACACACACGAGCAGCCGTCGAGAAGCCCATTCCGGACGAACGCATCTTCTCGGCGGAAACGGACCGGTTCATGGATGATCCGGGTCGGGTCTCGCAAGCCGGAACGGCAATGATAGCCGTGAGCGAACCGGGAATGAAGACGCGGGAGCCGATTCACGGCCTCGATGAAAGAAGGGCCGGAGTGGTGTGACCACTCCGGCCCTCGCTCTACCGCTCATACGACGAACACGAGTCGGTTCGCCCGGAACGCGTCGAGCCTACGGACAGTTCGGGTAGACCGCGCATCCGAGATCCCCGCCGCCGGCATCTGCCGTCGGGTCGATCCCGCAGGTCTGGCCCGGCGCGGGCACCGGATCCGAACCCGGAACGAAGAGCGCGGCCGCGGCGAACACGGCGTCCGCGACGTTGAACAGGCCATCGTCGTTGACGTCGCCGGCGTCGGTGCAGGTCACCGGATCGGAGCCGGGGACGAACAGAGCCGCCGCGATGAAGACGACATCGGCGACGTTGAACAGGTTGTCGTTGTTCGCATCGCCCCGCTTGAACTGCGGACCGCCCGGACCTCCGGTGGCTCCGAGGAACGCACTCATGCGGTTGAAGACGTCGTCCCGAGTGGCGACGTCACCGATTCCTCCGAACTCGATGGACATGCTGATCACGTTACCACCGGTCGCGCCCTCGGCGAGGACGGTCACGGCGTACAGCGGCTGAGCCAGAGCGTCATCCGGTCCGAACGCCTTGCCGGCCGCGACGATCCCGGTGTCCTCGGCGCTGGTCGCGGCCTGGAGCTGGTCGGTCCAGTCGTTCCCGGCTTGGTCCTGCGTGTAGAGGATGTCCTGCAGGTCGGAGAAGTCGGCGAGTCCCAACCCGGTGTCGAAGCCGTCGAGCGAGACCACCGCGTCGTTGCCGTCGGCCGCGCCGGCCGCGACTCCGTCCACCAGGTCGAAGCTCGAAGCGACGTGGAGGAAGCCCCAGTGGTCGCCGCCCGTGAAGACGATCGACTTGCCCGCGGCCTGCGCCGCGGCGAGCGCTTCGAGTTCGGTCGCGGTCGGGCGGTCATCCGACGGGAACGTGCCGGTGCAGACGACGATGACGTCGAGTGCCGGCTCCGAGAGGATCGGAAGGACGGTGGTGACCGTGTCGGTGACGTGGAGGACACTGACACCGGCGTTGTTCGCTGCCGTCTCCCACGCGTCGCCGTCGAGGATCGCACCCTGGTCGCCGTCGATCGCGTCCTGGTTGATGATCAGCATGGACTCCCCGGAGTAGACCGGAACGCAGACGAGAGTTCCGTCACAGCCGGGGTCATCGCAGTCGACGAGTCCGTCGCCGTCGTTGTCCAGACCGTCCCCGCACTCGATCTCGCCTTCCTCGATGCAGATCGGATCGGCGACACACTCGCTGTCCGCGCAGTCGATCGCGCCGTCAGCATCGTTGTCGACGCCGTCGTCGCAGATCTCCGGACAGGCCGGGTCATTGGTGCAGTCCGGGTCGTCGCAGTCGACGAGGCCATCCATGTCGTTGTCGAGACCATCCGTGCAGTCCTCGAGCTGGGTGATCACCAGGTCGAAGGTCCCGGTCTGCCCGGGCGCGCCGCCGAAGTCCCCGACCTGGATCAGGTAGTCGTTGCCGGCGACGACGCCGATCTGGACCAGCGAGCCGAGGCCCGTTCCGTCGTCGTCGTCACAAGCGATGCTGGGATCTCCCGCCACGGGGGGACAACCGACCACGGTCGGGTCGTAGACGACCATCACCGTGTCGCCGAGCGTGCCCGGAGCGGACTCGATCGCCACCTGGCCGGTGAATGGCGACGTGAAGAGGAACCAGACGTCGCCGTTGAGGTCGTCCAGCAAGCAAGCGTCGACCGAGGGACCATCGGTGCCAGCGCTGATGTTG
>JAGQRC010000305.1 GCA_020425835.1 Planctomycetota bacterium
CACGACTTGCCGGTCGGATGGGACAACGGACACTCTCGATTGTGCCCACCCGGGCTGCTGACCCTCGACCTTGGACGACGGCGAGAGAGACATGGGTCCGCGATCCCCCGAGCCGCATGGTTCTCCGCAGCCCGAGTCGGTGCTCGACTCGGTGCTCGAGAACGCGAGTTGGCTTCGATCGCTCGCCCGTTCGCTCCTGGTCGACGACGATCTGGCCGAAGATGCGCTCCAGGAGTTGTGGATCCTCGCGGTCGGCAAGGGGACTCCTGAAGAGCCGCGGTCCAGGCGCGCCTGGCTGAAGACCAGTCTCATCAACATCTCGCGCCGCGTGAAGCGGAGCCGACGGCGGCGAGAGCGCTGGGAACGGGACTCGTTCTCCGAGGGCGAAGTGCTGCGACCCGACCAGTGGACGGAGCAGCTGGAGACTCAAGAACGAGTCCTCCGCGCGATTCGCTCGCTCAAGGACTCCGCAGCCCGCGTCATCTACCTCCGGTACTACCAGGGGCTGACCGGACGGGAGATCGGCGAACGACTCGGGATCCCCGCCTCCACGGTACGAACTCAACTCGAACGGGGTCTGGCGCAGTTGCGTCTGAACCTCGACGATGAGTACGGGGATCGAAGTCATTGGCAACGGGCCTTGTTGCCGATCGCTTGGGGAACGTTCGGCGTGCCCATCGAAGTCGCTCGATCCTCGTTTCCGGCGACTTCGGAGGAGATCTTCGAGTCGCGTCCGATCGGTGCGACCGGATCGTGGAGCTCGATCTGGATCATCGGTGCGCTGTTGGTCGCGTTGGTGTGGGTCCTCGGACGCGATCCGCGCCCTGGGCCGCTGGCGAGCGTCGACGCGACGGTGGGCGCGAGCCTCGGAAGCGAAGCGGACCGTGCGCCGTCCGATGCAACTCCCGAGTCGGTCGCCACGACGGCGATCGTCGATCGCGAACCCCTCGGTTTCGACTCGAGGTCCGGCGACGAGGTGACTGACCCACCGGCTCGCAACGCGGACGACGCTGCGGACGTCGCAGCCGTTCTCCGGGTGCTCGACGCCATCGATCGTCGACCCGTTTCTGGTGCGCGGGTCTTCCAGCATCCGCGCCTCTCCCCGATGGTGAGCGAGCTCGGGTCGACCGATGCCGCAGGCGAGCTGCCCCTCGAGGAACTCGCGACGCTGCGCGAAGGACTCGTCATCGTGGCGGATGGCTACGTCGAGAAGCGGCGGCGTCCGGGAGAGTCGCCCGAGGGCGGCGCTGCGGTCGACATCTTCCTGAGTCGCGCCACTTCGACTCGCCTTCGCGTCATCGACCTCGGAGGGCGACCCGTGCCGGGCGCGGTCGTCGAGCGGGATGCGCGTCGACCCGGCTTCGAGCCGACGCCCACGACGCTCGACTCCACGGATGCCGCGGGCGAGGCGGTGCTCCCGTTCGATCGGTACGATCCGTTCGTTCGAGTTCGACACCCCGGCTTCGCGGATGCCTCGGCCGCGCTGACCACACCGACCCTCGAGGTGCGTCTGGCACCGGGGGAGCCGCGCCGACTCTTCTTCCAGGGCGAAACGGGAACGGTGAGCGAGGGGTCGCTCTCCGTCAGCAGCCGTTTCGACACGATCGAGCGGTGGGTCACCGCGGGGCCGGACGGCGCGTTCGAGATCGGATCGGTGCCTCTCGATTCCCCGATCACACTGAAACTCGAGCGCCCTGGACAGAGTTGCGTGACCCTGGTGGTGGAAGCCGCGTCGGAGCGAGACTGGATCCTGGAGTTGCCCGCGCCGACGGTCGTGAAGGGGCGAGTCGTCGGTCCGGAAGGACCGCTGGCGCAGACCTTCGTCGCGGCAGTCACCGCTCGAGCGACTCCCCGCCCACGGGACTCATCGTTGGTCGCGACAGCGGTCCGCGCGGAGGAGAGGTTCACGCCGCTTGCGAGGTCGCTCACGAGCGAGGATGGCACGTTCGAGCTGTCGTGGACCGGCTCGGAAGGAGCGGTCTATCTCTCGGTGGTCCATCCCGTTCTCAGCAATCGACTCGTCTCGATCGAGTCGGACCAACCGGCCATCGATCTCGGCACCATCGCGCTGACCGCCGGGAGGTGCCTTCGGGGAAGGGTGGTCTCACCCGATGGTCGTCCGAGGGCTGGAGTCCTCGTTCATGTCGGTGAGATCTTCGACGGTCGCATCGAGAACATCGTCGGTCGCACGCGATCCGACTCCGCCGGCGAGTTCGAGATCCGCGGTCTCCTGGTGTCGAGGGAGCACTTCCCGGATGACCTGGGAGTACCCGAGTACTTCGTTTCGGCGTTCTCTCCCGACACGCTGCTCGAGAAGCTCGGTGCGGAGAGCGCGGACACGATCCCGGGCGGCTTCCTCGTTCGCGCTGTCGAGTCTCCGGTCACCCTGCGCGCGGGCACCGCTCCCCAGGCGATTGCTCTGGATCTCGAGCTGATCGACGCAGGCGGCTCCCTCGTCCGGACCTGGGTTCCCTGTGCCTGGATCGGGCCGTCGGGCGAAGTGCGCACCGGATCGTTCGGACGCAACGCGCGCGGAGCGGGTTTCTACACGGATCACAGTCTGATCATGACCTCCTTGGACCATGGGAAACTCGTCCTCGCGCCAAGAGGGTTCAGGTGGTGCGAGCTCGCGCTTTCCGGTCGAGACTCGTACGAGGTCCAGCTCGGCTCGCCGCGCGCCGCAGCGATCGACCTCGAGTTGCTCGATCAGGGAGGGGATGCTCTCGGGGGACGGTCGGTCTGGGTCGGGATCCCGTTCGACGCCGACGAGCCGAGCATCGCCATTCGACTCGGGTCGACCGATGATCGCGGGTACCTCACGACCAATCCACTCGGGCGCGGACGCTATCGACTCTTCGCCGGCGAGAGTTTGCCGGGTGAGTTCGCTCCGACGAGGTCGCTCCACGATCTCGGGACCATCGCGATCGCGGATGGACCTCGCGTCGAGACTCGAGTGTTGCGCGAATCGGAGTTCCTCGGAGGCCGCTGAGACACCGACGCTTCCGCGGGGCACTCCCCGACACCGATCGCCGCATCGGAAACCCCAAACGGAAGGATGTGCGATGCGAACTCTCGGACTCTCGGTGCTCTTGATCTTCCTCGGTGTCTCCGGGCTGGATGCGCAGCCGATCAACGACGATTGCACGAACGCCATCGCATTGGCCGCAACGCCCGCTCCTCAGGACTTCGATACGACCGGCGCGACGACGGACGGTCCCGACCTCGCCGGCTGGTGCGATCCCGGCCCCGGCCTCGACGACCAGATCTACAACGACGTCTGGTACCGCTGGACACCACTGGCGGACGGAGACGGACGGTTGGAGGCCCTCAGTATCAACGCCGGAGCTCGAGTCGCGGTCTTCGAGTCCGCGGGTTGCCCGGCGCCGGCGGACGCGGTCGTCGACTGTACCGATCTCCCGTCGCTCTTGACCGGTGGCTCGGGCGTTCTGCAGTTCGCCGTTTCGGCGGGGACGACATACCTGATTCGGGTCGGCGCCGAGGCTCCGGGGATCCTCGCGCAGGGGTTGTTCGATCTCCAGTTGATCCTGCCCGAGGTCGAGAACCTGAACTGCCTCGAGTCCGCGACCGACATTTCGGTGTCCTGGACCCTGCCCACCTCTCCCATCGACGAACTCCAGATCGTCGCGAATGGAACACTCGCCGCCACTCTGTCACCGACCGAGACGAGTTACACCTACGCGTTGCCGCCCGTCGTTCCGCCATACTTCGAGATCTGCGTTCTCACCGTCAGTGGGGGAGGGGTCTCTCCGGGCCCTTGCTGCGCGATCGGCACGCCGGCCGTTCTCGGCGATGACTGCGCGGCGCCGATCGATCTCACGGGCCTCCCGACCCCCTCGTTCTTCGTCGACGGGGTCAACGCCACGACCGATGGTCCCTCGCTCGCCCCGGACTGCGATCCGGGACCCGGTGCCGACGATCAGATCTACAACGACGTCTGGTTCACGTACGAGGTCCCCGCGACCGGGTCCTACCTGATCAATGTGTTGCCCTTACTGGTGGCACCGCGGTTCGCGGTCTACTCGACGAGCAGCTGCCCGGTCGACCCTTCAACGGTCTCGAGCTGTGGCGAGGGGAACCAACTGTCGTTCTCGGCCAGCGCTGGAGACATCGTCACGCTTCGCTTCGGTACACTGGCGCCCGGGAGCTTCATCCAGGCGCAGGTCGACATTGTGGCCGACGTTCCCGCGGTGACGGGCGTCTCGTGCGACGATGACCTGGTGCCGGGGCAGGTCGAAGTCAACTGGCTCATTCCTGGCGGAGCTTCCTACGACGCGATCGAAGTCCGTGTCGGAGGTGCCCTCGAGGCGACGCTATCGGGAACGGAAACTTCCTACTCCGTGACCTACGCTCCCGGTTTCACCGGATTCCTCAACATCTGCGTCCGAGGCGTCGTGGGGGCGCAGTCGTCGATCGACGAATGCTGCTCGGTGTCCATCGGCGGACCGGACAACGACGACTGTGTCGACGCGTTGAGTGTCGGACTCGGGACCTTCGGCTTCGACACCAGTCTGGCGTCTCTCGACGACATCACTCTCCTGCCAACCTGCACCGGCCCGATCGGTCCCTTGCTGGTCTTCCAGGATGTCTGGTACCGGTTCACCGCGACCGTCGACGGCGACGTTACGTTCTCGACCTGTGGGAGCTCGTTCAACACGGCGATCGCGGTCTACCAGGATGACGGGATCTGCCCGCCGGACGTCTTCGCACCCCTCGCCTGCGATGAGGACAGCTGCGTCCTCCAGGCGGAGGTGACCATCCCGGTGACCAGCGGCGATACCTACCTCGTCCAGGTCGGGGGAGGCTTCGACCTCTCCGGTTCCGTCTCCGGACTGGGCACCCTGGTCGTCGACGGTGCCAGTGCGACTGCGGAGATCTTCCAGCGGGGCGACAGCAACGCCGACGGAATGAACGACATCTCGGATGTCGTCTTCCTCCTCGGCAGCCTGTTCATCGCCGGATCCGATGCACCGAGCTGTCTCGACGCCGCCGACTCCAACGATGATGGCATCCTCGACGTTTCGGACTCGGTCTACCTCCTCGCGTTCCTGTTCTCCGGAGGTGCAGCGCTGCCCGCTCCGCAGTCCTGTGGTCCCGATCCGTCGTCCGATGCACTGGACTGCTCGGACTTCGATCCCTGCCCGTAGCCGTCCTGACGCTCTTGGGCCCTCGGCGCGGACCTCGCGCTTCTGGCTCGCAGGAGGATCTCTGCCTGGAGTCCCGTCGCAGGCAGGTGCGAATTGTCGAGGGTCACCATCTTCGGCGGTGCGTGCCGACGCTGCCCTGTGGCCCTGGTCCCTATCGGAGCAACGGAGACCTCGGCGTCAGGGGCGCGCGCGAGGGAGGCCCGACTACTCCCAGGCGTCGAAGAACGCCTTCTCGAGCTCTTCCGCCTCGCGCCGCGCTTCCTCGATCTG
>JAGQRC010000306.1 GCA_020425835.1 Planctomycetota bacterium
ACGACACCCTCGTAACGAAGGAACCCACCGGACGGGCTCACCGAGATCCGGTCTCCAGAGTGAACGTCGGCCGACAGGAACGGCGCGGTCACGACCCTCCACGTGCCTTCCCCCTCCTCGGCCGGCACCGCCCAGACGTCCTCCGACTCGTGGCGCGGAAACCCGACGAGCGGCAATCGGATCCTCACCTTCGACGGCGTCGCGCTCATCGAGGTTGTCGACCCTTCTGGAGTTCCTCGTCCCAGGGGTGACCGAAGGGCTCCGGCTCGACCCCCGAGATCAGATCGCACTCGCCGCGCTCGAGGTCTCGACCGATCTTCGCGAGTCGTGCGCGAATGCGCCCGATCGAAGGGATCGCGCGAAGGATCCGGATCTCGCCGGCTCGGCCCAGGAGCAGCTCCGCCTGGAGCGCCGCGATCTCCGTCGTGCTCTCGCTCTTCCCGATCGCGTGGTGACAGACGGCGAGCGCCGAGACGAGATGCTCGATCCGCCGGCCGAACCGCTGCAGCGGGATCTGCGTCCGCGTGAGCTCCAACTGGTAGTAGAGATTCATCCCGAGGTAGGCCCAGCGCTGCGCCCGAAGGCACCGCTCGGCACGCTTCGCGAATCGGCGGAGCAGCGGCGGCAGTCCCGAGTAGCGCGACTGCCAGCCGGCCGGGACCCACGCCATTGGAAGCCGAAGGAGATCCACGATCGCGTTGCGCGCGATCCATCCGACGAGGCCCCAGAAGCTCTTCTCGCCGAGGAGCTTCAGGTTGGCCGACAGCGCACGTCCCGGCGTCTTCAGAAAGGTGCCTGGAGTGATCCGGAGAATGCGTTCCTCGCGCGGCAGCGGTTGACCGTCCGGCCCCACGTTGAGGGACTGGATCACGCCGAGTAGACCCGCGAGGTAGCGGTCGACGAAGCTCCCCGTGATGTCCTTGACCATGCCCATCAGGATCAGGTCGTCCTCGCCCTCGACGACCCCGAAGACGTGCATGTTGCTCCGCGCCTCGTTGACCCGCGACCGTTTGTCGAAGCTCCGGCCTCCGAGCACGCGCTCGCACGCGATCAACGATTCCAGGGATGACCGTGCGGCGGCCGATTTGGTCAGGTCGCGCAGCCCCGCCAGGTCCACCCCCGCCGCGTCCTGCTCGAGGGACAGATGGGAGAGCGCTCGCGACATCAACGCGCCTCCCAGGATTCGGCCGAGAGCGAGGCGCGGGAGCTCGTGCTTGATCACCTTCCCGCCGACCCCGTCCCGAACGCGCGCGTAGTGGGCTGCGTCAGCGGCGAACATCCGCTGGTAGCCGGCAGCCATGGAGGCGAGCATGCAGCGCCCCATGCGCAGACAGTAGAACAGCACTTCGACGCCGTCGGCCGGGATCTCCTGGGACTTCGCGACCGGGAAGTTGTCGAACTCGATGCGGGAGTTGTAGTTCGACGTGAAGGCATCGACCTCGGACGACCGGCAGAAGAATCCGAAGTCTTGGGTGCCGTCGCGGGAGACGTCACGCTCCGGCAACTCGACGACAAACAGCCCGACCTTCTTGCCACCCGACCCGATCCGCGCGACGACGCCGACCAGCGAGCCGTGACGCGCGTTCGTGATGTACAGCTTGTTCCGCTCGCCGGTCGCGAAGAGGCGCCAACCGTCGCCGCTCGGGTCCGGCTCGACGTAGGCCTGGACCTTCTTCGCGTTGACGCCGACGCCCACTTCGGTGAGGCCGAAGCCCATGAGCCGCCCCTCGACGACCATCGGGAGGAACAGGCGCCGCTGCTCATCGGTTCCGTATCCGAGCAACGAGCCGGCGCCGATCGTGAGCTCTCCGGAGAGCTCGACGGCGAACGCACCGAGGCCGTTGGCGGCGAGTTCCTCCTCGAGGATCGCGAGCTCGTTGTAGGTCGCGGCCTTTCCCCCGAACTCCGTCGGCACGGTGAAGCCGTAGCCGCCGCTCGCAGCAACGACGCGACGGAGCTCTTCGGTGATCTTGCGGTCCGCGGTGAACGCCTCGCCGCGAGTCAAACAGCCCAGCGCGGCCTGGAGCACCGACTGACCGCGCTGCGCGGTCCGATCGAACTCCGCGGCGCCTCGCAACTCCCCCGGCTCGGGAACCGGCCCGTAGATCAAACGCTCCACGAGGCCATCCCGGTGGGCGCCGAGTTTCTTCTTCGCGGCGAGTGCGGCGTCGTCGAGCGCTCCGACATCGCGGGCGGATTCTGCATCACCCGCAGCGGCGAGCGCCTGAGCCGCCGTCGACGTGGGCGTGGGATTCACTTCAGCGTTCATGGCGTCGAACCTCGGCCCGCGCGCGTCGCTCGCGGGGAACGACCTTCGGGCTCACCAGAGTGTGGGTCAATTGACCGTTGGGTCGCTCGGCATCTCCGCATAGAGACGGTAAACGCCGCCGAGCTCCCGGAGGGCGTTCGGCCACATCGCGTCGGAACGCACGTCGAAGACGAGCTCACGCGTCGCGGGACGAACGATCCAGGAGTCCTCCTGCAACTCGCCGTCGAGCTGCCCCGCGCCCCAGCCGGCGTATCCGAGCAGGAAGCGGTAGCTCGTCGCCTCATCTTCTCCTCGTGCGATCGCGTCGACCGCCGCCCGGATGTCGTCGACGAGGACGACCCCGTCGATCACTCGGTGGTCGGCCCCCGTGGCGTCGCCGTCCACGGCACGGAGCGCCATGAGCCGGTTCTGCTCCACGGGACCCCCGCAGAAGACCTGACCGGCCTTCTCCGGAAGCACCCCGCCATCATCGACGATCTCCGCGAACAACTGCGCGAGCGATGCATCGAGCGGTCGATTGACGACCAACCCCATCGAGCCCTGATCACTGTGCTCGCAGATCAACACCACCGATCGACGAAAGTTCGGATCGGAGAGCGATGGCGCGGCGAGGAGGAAGGACCCGCTGGTCACGGTGGGTTTCATCCGGATCTCTCAACCCTGAGGAAAAGCCCGAACGGAGGCGTCGAGCGGGCGCGGATCATACTCCTTCCGCGGTTTCGTCTCCAACCCCGGTCGTGCCCCGCAAGCGCGGGAACAGCGCCACCATCGTCGTGAGGTCGATCCGATTGTGATAGAGGACCGGCGCCAGGTGTCGCGGATCACCCGTCTCGACGAAGTCGAGGAATCGGAGAGGAACCTCCAACCCGGGAACGTCCTCCCCCGAGCGCTCCTTGGCGATGATCTCCCGCTCGAGCGTCGAGAGCTTGCAGTTCGGAAGCGTCCCCTTGTAGAGCCGCCGCGCGAGATGGAGCAGGTCGTGGACCGCGAACGCGTCACGGTCGAGCTTCGGGAAGCCGTGGAACGCAAGCCGACGATCGAGTGCCGGCAGATCGAAGCTCCGTCCGTTGTACGTGACGATGGTCGCGCATTGCTGGAGTCGCTGACGTGCCCGTTCGACGAGCGCCCGTTCGTCAGCGATGTCCTCCGCGATCTCCTGTCTCAGCCGCAAGCGGTCGCCCTCCCACCAGAGGAGCCCCGACATGAACAGCTGGTCGTGCGACGCGAGCCCGGTCGTCTCCAGATCGAAGTAGATCGTGCCGCTTCGCGCGGGGACCGACGACTCGGGACCGTCGTAGAGATCGAGTGCGAAATCCGGCGCGAAGTGGTCCGGCGCCGCCGTCGCAGGATCGATCCACTCCTCCCAGACCCACAGCGCGCCCTCACGAACCAACGTCACCGAAGATGCATCGTCGACATCGACCGGTCGGTCGCCGACGCCCCACGGATCCCGCGCCGATCCCGCCCCCCGACTCTGCTCCGCTGAAGGCTCCCCCCAGCTCGCCTGCGCGGGGGCCGCGTCGTCCCGCGAGCCGCGCCGGAACGAACGAGCGAGTTCGCCCCAGGTCCGCGGCGAGGTCGTCCCCTCCGGGTCCTGCCAGCGAGAGCTCTCCCGGAGCGCCTCGATGCGCGCGCGCAACGAACGACCGCTCCAACTCATGGAGTCTCCGTCGACGCGGCCGGTCCGCCGCCGATGCCGCGGATCGCCTTCTGCGCCTTGCGCTCCGTCCGGGGGTCGAGCTCCGGCGGCGGCACCTCCGGCGGAGTCACCGACCGGATCGGCACTCCGGCGAGTTTCGGCTCGTAGAGGCCACGACCGAGGAGGGCATGGAGGAGGAACCGCGCCGCCTCCTTCGGGTAGGGGTACTCGAGGATGGCCGGCTCCATGTAGGTCTCGACCCGCGTGTCGGCCGGGAGCACGCACGAGGGACAGCCTGCGTCGCACGGGCAATCGTCGGCCGCCTCGAGCGCCGCCTCGAGGATCGCCTCGAACTGCTGGTAGCCGACCTCGGAGTAGCCGATCCCGCCGGGGTAGAGGTCGTAGACGTAGACGCGTTGACCGTCGATGAACGTGTCGATGTCGCCCGGATCACAGAACGCTCGGATCGAGAGCATCTGTTGGAACAGCCGCGCCAGGCCGTGAAGACCCGAGCGGAGGAAGTCGGGACCGTACTCGTCCGTCGCTCGGACCACCCCGTCGGCAACATCGAGGATGAGCGCTACGGTGTCCAGCTCCAGCGGAGGGAGATCGAGCTTCCCGTAGCCGATGTTCTCGAGCGTGTGGAACCGCACCTTCTTGAAGCCGGTGATGTGCGTGACGACATCGACCTCGCCCAGCGCGAGTCGCCCGCCGCGCTCGTCCCGCTGCTCCCACTCGTCGCGAACGGTCACGTTCTTCTGACAGAGCACCTGCGTGTAGTAGCCCGTCTCCTTCTTGCGGATGTGGACGATCTTGTTGACGGGGTCCATGCGCTCCACGAGGTGCGTCTCGGTCCGGTGGATGTAGACCGCTTGCTCGTAGAGCGACAGCATCCCGGCGACGTAGTCGAGCTCCCCGACGATGGCTTCCTCGCCGTAACGGTAGATCGTGAAGTTCTCGTCGCTCGCGGTGCGAAGCTTGACGTCCTGCGCCGGGTAGTCTCGATCGACGTAGTAGAACCGGCCCGAGGTCTCCTTGAGCCGCCCCTCCTCCGCGAGCATCCGCAGCATCGGCAGGAGATCTCGCCCGAACAACGCTTCGTCGGCCTGCTCCAACGGGAGCTCGTACGCCGCGCAGACGAGGTGGCGAATCATGATGTAGGGATTCGACCACTCGATCACCGCGCTCTCGGGACTCCGCTCGAACAGCGCATCCGGATGGCGCATGAAGTACTGATCGACCGGCTCCTGGCCGGCGACGAAGAAGACCAGGGACGATGCGTTCCGCCGGCCCGCGCGTCCGGCTTGTTGGAGGAACGACGAGACGCTTCCCGGCCAGCCCGCAACGATGCAGGCATCGAGCCCGCCGATGTCGATCCCCAACTCGAGCGCGCTCGTCGCCACCACGCCATCGAGATCTCCGCCGAACAGCCGGCTCTCGATCGCGCGACGCTCGCTCGGCAGGTAGCCGCCGCGATACGCCTCGATCCTCGGCACCAGGTCCTGATGGTG
>JAGQRC010000307.1 GCA_020425835.1 Planctomycetota bacterium
AGTCGTATTGGCTCATACTTCGAGTTTCGACGGGTGTGCTGGGCGCAGGAAGCTCGGGCTCTCGGCCGGAATGAGTTCTTCAACAGACTGCATCGAGGTGCTGAGCCTACCCGGGAACCGCGTTCGGTGCGTCACGCTTGTTCTCGAACCTGGGAACGTTGGGAGCGGCGTTCCCCGATCGCAGGCTCGCGACCGTTCCACCGCGTCCCTCTGGGCCCCCTCAGCGTGGGAACACCCGATGCACCGTGTTCCCGATGCACCGTGTCCCCGTCAATGAACGACCTTCGTCGACACACGAGAGGGAGGAGCCATGACCCCTGGCGAGTTTCGGCTCACGATTCATGCGCACCGGGAACTCTCGGACCGAGATCAGCGGCGTCTGCGCGAGGGCCTCGACCCTCTGCGCCGCGTCGTCGAGAGCTTTCCCGTCCGGGAACTCCACCTCGACATCCGAGAGCACGCTCGCGCCAACGACTTCCACGTCAGAGCCAGTCTTCGACTTCCCAAGCAGACCTTGTTCACGGGTGAGCGCGCGAAGGAACTCTACCCCGCTTACGAACGCTGCGTCCGGAAGCTGATCCACAAGGTCGGCGCATACAAGGACAAGCTCCGGGGCGAGCCCGAGCGGAGCCACATTGCCGCCGGAACACTGCGCGCGGTCCAGCCCGCCGTGGAGCCCGATGCCGCGCGCCTGGAGGAGTCGGTTTCCGCTGGAGACTTCGGCCGCTTCCGCCACGCGATGTCGGTGTACGAGTCGAGCCTCGCGGACCGCGTGGCGCGAGCCGTCAATCGCTTCCCGGAACTCGAGGGTCGCCTCGGCACCGAGATCGTGATCTCCGAGATCGTCGAGGAGACCTTCCTCAACGCTTTCGAGCACTTCGGCGAGCGACCGGCCAAACCCCTCGGAAGCTGGTTGGAGTCCTGGATCGTGGACTCGATCACACTGCTCCTGGACGACACCGATCGGGCGAAACGCAACCTCACCCTGCTCAACGACGCCTCGTCGGTCTGAACTCCACCACGAGCTCCTCGTCGCCCGAAATGCACGGCGAGGAGCTCGCCTCACCGGGTTGTCTTCCTCGGATTCCCTGACCCGCGGAACGGACGGATTGCAGCCATCCCCCACGATCGGTTCGGCCCGCTCGAGGCCACCGTCGGCTCTTCCGTTTCCACGAATCCGAGGACTCCATGCCCAGCAGCGCGTCGAGAGAGTCGTCTCAGCCGACGGTGCGATCCACCCACGGCCCCTCCATCGGCCACGACTCGGAGCCCGCGCCGACGCCGCGGCGCGACTCCCGAAACACGAGGCTCACCGTCTCGGCCTCTCGTGTCGAAGGCAACAACCGGCGGCCGGCCGGACCCACTCTGTTGCGGCTTGCCGTCATCGCCGCGATCGGGCTCTCCCTCGTCGACGTCGCGCGATCTCAACCGGTCGATCTCCCTCGACTCTCGTCCGCTCGCCTCGAGTTCGGTCCGTCCGGGGGCACACCCCGCGTCGAGCTCGAGTTCTCGCAGTCCGTCACGATCGCCCCGGACTCGATCCGTGCGTGGCGCATCGGAGGTGGACTGCCGTTCCCGCTCGCCCCCTCATCGTCGAGTCCGAGCCGAGCGACGGTCCAGCTTCCACAGTCCGCCCTCGGCGACACGGTGATCCTCCTGATCGACGGCCACGGCGTCACCAATACGGCGGGGCTCCCGCTGGACGCCGAAGTGTACGGTGGAAGCCCTCTGTTCCTGCCGTCGGGCGACGGAACACCGGGGGGCCAAACCGTCCTCGAGTTCTCACTGATCCCCGGCGACGTCGACGCCGATGGGGTCCTCGGGCCGATCGACATCGACGCTCTCGGCGCCGCTCGCGGAACCTGCGTGGGCGATCCCGGGTTCCTCGCCCGCGGAGACATCGACTCGAGTGGTTGTATCGATGGCCGCGATCTTCGCATCGCCGATCGCTACCTCGGGCTCACGGCCCCCACGACCGACGGCGTGGCCCCCGCGATCATCGGACGGTTCCCGAGTCGCGGCTCGACCCTTCGCGGTCTCTTCCTCGATCAGGTGTCGGTGCGCTTCTCCGAACCGATGCGCCGAACGGTCGCCGCCGGTACTTCGATGATCGCCGTCGCCGAGGATGGATCGGTCCGCACCGCTGCAGCCCTCGCGAACACTTCTCCCGACGAACTCCGCTTCCGTTTCATCCCTGCGATCGACCAGGGAGGCGTCCACCGGCTGCAGCTCTCGAACGGGCTCGCCGATGTCAGTGGCGAGCGACTCGTCCTCGATGCCGATCTCGCGTGGAGCGTGACGCTCGACGACGCTCCGGCTCGGATCGCCGCCTCGTCTCCCGCGCATCGGGAGACCGGGGTCGCGTTGACCCGCGAGTCGATCATCACCTTCTCCTCACCTCTCTCTGCCGCGCTCTTCGCGCCCTCCGCGTTCTCCGCGAGCTTCGGTGGGATCGATCTCCCCGCGCTGGTCCATCTCTCCTCGGATGCGCGTCGCGTGACACTCTTCTACGATCCCCCGCTCCCGCCGAGCGCGCTGGTCCGCGTCGAGATCGACGGGGACCTCCTCACCGATGACCTCGGGTTCTCGGTCGACGCCGATGGCGATGGCGCACCCGGAGGGCTCGGTGTCGTCGACTTCCAGACGCTGACCATTTCGGCTCTTCCCGGCACTCGCGTCTGCGGACGGGTCTTCGCATCAGAGCTCGACGGGGCGCTGAACGTCCCCCTCGAGGGGGTCACCGTCTCCGTCGATGGAGCCGCCACCACTCTCTTCGCGACCACCGACCCCATGGGCAACTTCTGTCTCGACCCCGCTCCCGTGGGACGCTTCTTCGTCCACATCGATGGGTCGACCGCGGTGAATCCGGAGATCCCGACCGGGGCCTACTATCCCACCGTCGGCAAACCCTTCGCATCGATCGCCGCGCAAGAGGTCAACCTCGGAGAGATCTATCTCCCGCTCGTCATCGACGGCACGTTGCAACCGGTCAGCGACATCGATGAGACGACGATCGGCTTCCCCACCGCGGTGGTCCTCGCGCATCCCGACTTCGCCGGCGTCGACATCACCGTTCCACCCGCCTCGCTCTTCGCCAACGACGGCACCGTCGGCGGGATGGTCGGCATCGCACCGGTCGACCCCGAGCGTCTGCCCGGACAACTGCCGGGTTACTTGCAGTTCCCTCTGGTGATCACGGTGCAAACCTCGGCCGGAGCGGGTGGCGGGATGCAACCGACCAACTTCGACGTGCCGGCACCGGTGCGGTTTCCCAATCTCCCGCTCCCCACGACGGGAGAGCTCCCCTCGCCCGGAGAGAAGCTGTCGCTGTTCAGCTTCGATCACGATCGCGGCGCGTGGGCCGTCGTCGGATCGATGACGGTCAGCGATGACGGGCTCTACCTCGAGAGCGACCCCGGCGTCGGTATCCTCGCTCCGGGGTGGCACGGCGCGTTCCCGGGCGGACCCCCTCCGCCGAACTGTCCCGACGAGGCGTGCGAAGCGGCGCAATCCCTCGGCTGTCCCGCCGCGATCGGACTCGGCCTGGCCGACTGCGCGTTGTCTCTAATCCCCGGCGGGCAAGCGGCGGGTTGCGGTGCATCGATCGCGATCGCCGCCGCGGGCACGGGTATCAGCTGCGCGAGCGCCTTCGACTGGAAGTGTGGGGTGAGCGGGGCGCTCGGGATCTCCGGAGTGCTGGCCGGTTGCGTCCTGAAGAGCCTCCCGGTCGTCGGCTCGATCGTCGCTTGCGGTGGGGGCGCGCTGAGCGCGATCGCCAGCTGCTCCTGCTACGGAAGTGCTCCGGCCGGCCCCATGCTCCCCGAGGCGATCCAGCTGATGGGGGGATACAACGCCTACGCGAACGCGATCCAGAACCTCGGGCTGACGGTCTTGAGCTCCCCGGTCTGGCTCGACGCCGTCGATCCCTTGGAACTGGGACAGGATCCCGTCGCGAACACCACTCAGGTCGTGGCGATCTTCAACACGGTCGCCGCCTACCAACAGTCCGGCTCCGATCTCGACGACACGATCTCGACCACCGAGGCTGCGGCGGTGCTCGCGCTTCCGCGCCCGGACACCATCACCACCACCGACGTCATGGAGCTCATCGACTATCTGAATCTCACGGCCGACATGTGGAACGCCGGGACGCCGACCCATGCTCTGGCTGGACAGACCGGGTTCTGCGATCTCGATCAATTCGTCGCGGCGCTCCAGGACATCGCCTCGACCGCGTCGTTCCTTCAGGGACTCGGAGAGAACGAGATCTCACCCGCGATCGGACTCCTGAAAGCACTGGAGGCGTTGGCCGACGAGGTCGAGTCCCAGGAGCAGGGCACCTACGAGGAGACGTTCTATGTCACCATCGACGAGACCAACGGTATCGTCCAACGCGGCAATCTGACCGGTTCCGGGGACCTCCCGGTCGCCAGCCTCAGTCCCGACTCGTACTACCGGACTCGTTTCTACGATCCGGTCGAGCACCGGTACGGCGTGCGCAGCTTCGGCACGGGAGTCCTGGCCGGCATCGAAGTGCCTCCTCCGATCCTCTTCCCGCTCGACGGGTCGCTCCCCGACGCCGACTCCGACGACCTTCCCGACGCCGTCGAGTTCGTCATCGGCACGAACCCGGCCGACCCCGACACCGACGGCGACGGCATCGACGATGGAACCGAGGTGGAGCAGGGCACCGACCCGCTCGACGGGACGCTGATCGCGACCGGGATCATCTCCACCGTCGACACGCCAGGTGATGCGATCGACATCGCCGCGCGCGATGACCTCGTCGTCGTGGCCGACTCGAGTCAAGGCGTCCGCGTGTTCAACGTCTTCAACGGCATGGATCCGACCGCGGTCGCGCACGTCCCCACCCCCGACGCGACCGCCGTGGCGATCTCCGGAGATCGCGTCGCTGTCGCCGACGCGATCGAAGGCCTCCTGATCATCGATGTCAGCGATCCCCCGACCGCCGCGATCGTCCACACCGTGAGTCCGGTCGGCCTCGGCGGTGCGCCACGCTGCGTGGCCATTGCGGGCGGCGTCGCCTACGTCGGATCCCAGTTCGGGAGCATCACCGCCGTCGACATCGCGACCGGCATCATCGTCGGCCAGGTCGCCGTCGGCCCGATCGTCGAGGACGTCGCGATCCTCGGTGAGTGGCTCTACGTGCTGACGAACAACAGCCTGGCGACGATCCGGTACCTCGAAGCACCGCTCGTGGTCGTCGGCTCGGTCACCTCCCCCATGACCGTCGGGACCAACGCGCGGAGGCGACTCTTCGTCGCGAACGGGGTCGCGTACGCGACCTTCGCCAATGGGTACCGAACGCACGACGTGACCAATCCGGCCGCCCCCCTCTGGGTCGACACGGGTGACGACGGGACGACGG
>JAGQRC010000030.1 GCA_020425835.1 Planctomycetota bacterium
TGTACCATCACAAAACAAACGCGCGGAGGACATCCCGCCCCTCGTCGAGCTCTTCGTCGATCGATACTCGGAGAACGGGAAGCGACCGGAGATCGCCGAGGATGCGATGGAAGTCCTCTTCGGGCATCCGTGGCCCGGCAACATCCGCGAGCTCGAGAACTTCGTCCGTCGCCTGCTGATCTTCTACGAGGACGCGAAGATCACCCGGGCGATGGTGCTCGAGGCTTTCCGGGGCCTCGGGTTCGTCGCCGCCGACCTCCCGGTCTCCCTCTCCCTCCACGACGTCACGCGCACCCACATCATGCGCGTCCTCGATCTCTCCGGCGGGAACAAGACCCTGGCCGCGAGGAAACTCGGGATCGCCGTGAAGACCCTCTACAACAAGCTCGCGGAGTATCGCGAGCAGGCGGCGCCCGAGGAGGAGTGAGGTCGGACTCCGAGCGTGGATCGCCGCCGCCGCGCCTCGATCGAGTTCGACGCCGATGAGACTCGATCTCGGTGTGCTCGAAACGGCCGCACACCGTTCATCCATCGCGCGGCGACAGAGCTGGATCCGCTTCTTCGGGAGCTTGTTCGTCCAAATCACACTCCTCGGTCGCCGAATCCACTTCCGCTCGGACGGACACCACAACGCCAAGCGCTTGGAGCTGCGGTGCCGAGGATCACGTCACTCGTCCAACGCCTCCGTCACCGCCGCCTCGAGGCTCATCGCCGCGCCACGCTGGCGACACTCCTCGAAGTCCGCGGGAGACAACTCCCGGCTGATCTCGCCGAGTGCCGCCTCGACGCGGGTGCGCGGGCCTCGGGCCAGAACGAGGCTCGCGTTGGTGGTGAACGCCTCTGCGGCCGCGATGAGTCGCAGCGCTCGGCGATGTTGACCGAGCGCGGCGGCGAGCATGCCGAAGAAGTGCAAGCCGTCGCGGAGGCCCTCCTTGTCGCCGAGCTCGCGGTGGATCGCCATCGCCTGCGCATAGTGGCGACGGGCGTTGGGGTAGTCACCCGAGAGCTTGTCCGCGAGGCCGATCGAGACGAGATTGCGCGCCTCCCACGAGCGGTTGCCGAGCTCGCGGTTGAGATCGAGCGCTTGGCGGCAGAGCTCCCGGGCGCGATCGGGATCACCGTTGTTCAACGCGATGCCCGCGAGATTGTGGAGGGTCCCGGCCGAGAGATAGCGGTTGCCGAGCCGCTCCGAGAGCTCGAGACTCTCCTCGAAGTAGGGTCTCGCCCGATCCTTGTCGCCCTGGATCTGCGCGACATTGCCGAGCATCGCGAGGGTCATCGCGATCGCCGACGCGTGGTCGAGCTCGCGGGCGAGGAGGAGGTTCTCCTCGAACCGCTGCTTCGCCTCGTCGTATCGGCCGCGGCGCAGCGCGAGCTGAGCCAAGCTGTTGAGCGCCGACGCGACGCGCACCCGATCGTCGAGCGCGCGCTCGATCTCGAGGCCCTCCCCGAGTTGCCGCTCGGCCTCCTCGAGATCGCCCTGCTGCATCGCGAGAAGACCCGCACAGCGGAGCGTGCGCGCGCGGACGGCGCGCATCTCGCGGTCGCCCCACTTCGAGTCGTCACGATCGGTCGCTTCGATGAGCCGTTGGGCGAGGCGCCGGCCCTCCAACCAGTGCCCGCGCACACTGTAGAACCGCCAAGCCGCGCCGAGGATGCGCATTCCGAGCTCCGACCGCCCCTCGTCGGCCATCCGCTCGATCGCCACGCGGAGATCATCGCGCTCCGCTTCGAGCCGCGCGAGACCCTCGGGTTGCTGCTCGCCCTCGAGGCTCGGCTCGATCGCCTCGACCATCGCGGCGAACCGTTGCGCGTGTCGCAGTTCGAAGCGACGACGCTCGTCGCTGGACTCGAGCCGATCGCGCGCGTAGACGCGCAGGGTCTCGAGCATCCGGTATCGCGCGCGGTCGCCGACTCCCGAGAGCTCGACGAGCGATTTCTCGACGAGTTCGCCGAGGTGGTCGAGGATCTCCCACGTCTCCAGCGGCTCTCCCGTGCAGATCGATTCGATCGACTCGAGCGTCGCGCCGCCGGCGAAGAGGGACAGTCGCCGGAACAGCACTCGCGACGGCTCATCGAGCAGGTCGTGACTCCAGTCGACGAGGGAGCGGAGCGCACGTTGGCGAGGCTGTCTGGCGGCATCCCGACCGGAGAGCCAGTAGAGGCGCTCCTCCAATCGGCGGTCGAGATCGGCGATCGACAGCGTGGCGAGCCGCGCCGCCGCCAACTCCAACGCGAGCGGGAGCCCATCGAGTCGTCGACAGATCGCGACCAACGCGTCGAGATCTCCTCCCTCGAGAACGAGGTCGCTGCGTACGGCACGAGCCCGCGCGACGAACAGCTGCACCGCTTCGCTCCGGAGCAGCTCGTCGAGACTCCTCGCCGGACCGTCTTCATCGGGAAGACTCAACGGCGGCACACGAAGCACTTGCTCGCCGGTGACCCCGAGCGTCTCGCGGCTGGTCGCGAGCACGCGGACGCGCGGTGCCGCCGCCAGGATGGCGCTGACGATCGAGCTCACCTCGGCTCGAACGTGCTCACAGTTGTCGAAGATCAGGAGACCGCTCCGCGCGGCCAGCTCGGAGCCGACTGCGGCCAACGGCTCGACGGAGGAGCCCTTCGTTCCCGTGACCGAGGCGATCATGGAGATGATCGGCGCGGGACCGACTCCGGCGGGACTCGGCTGCAGCACGGAGAGATCGATCCACCACGGCTCGCCTTCACCCGCGCTCTCGATCGCGCGCCGCGCGATCTCGATCGACAAGCGGGTCTTCCCCGCACCGCCCGGTCCGGCGAGCGTAACCAGGCGCTCTTCCCGCAGTCGTTCCAGACCACGGGCGAGGAGATCGGCGCGGCCGACGAACTCGGTCCACGGTCGAGGGAGATTGCCGAGGGAATCGTCCGACTCGGTCGCCACGGCTCGCGCCTTGGGAGCGAGCGCGAGATCGAGCCCGCGTCGAAGCTCGGTGGCACTCCCCGGCCGTTCGTCGCGCTCGCCCGCGAGGCACCGAACGATCCACGATCGCACGTCCGGATCGAGATCGACCGGAAGCAGCGAGAGGTCCACGCCGAGGTTCAGCGTACGATCGAGTCGCTCGGTCGTCGTCTCTCCCGCGAACGCGACTCGTCCGGTCAGGCACTCGAACGCGAGACAACCCCACGCGAAGAGATCGGTGCGCGGGTCGATCGTCTCGCCGCGGATCTGCTCGGGACTCATGTATCCCGGGGTCCCGATCAGCACACCGGCCCTGGAGTGGAACGGGCCCGCGTCGCCACCGCCCGAGTGCGGCTCCACCTCGGGCTCGAGCCCCTTGGCGAGTCCGAAGTCGAGAACGCGCACCCGACCGCGCTCATCGATCTTCACGTTCTGCGGCTTGAGATCGCGATGCACGATCGCCGACTCGTGCGCCGCCTCGAGGGCGAGCGCGATCTGCCGCAAGACCGAGAGCGCGTCCGGGAGCGGGAGCGCGCCGTGGAGCAGGCGCTCGGCGAGCGTCTCCCCGGGGACGAACGCCAACGCGAGGAACGGACCGTCGGGATCATCCTCGATCGCGTGGATGCCGCCGACGTTGGGATGGTCGAGCGCCGCGAGGAGCCGAGCCTCGCGCTCGAACCGGGCGCGCGCTTCGGGGAGATCCTGCCACGCTGCGGGAAGGCGCTTGATCGCGAGCCAACGCCCGAGACGCGAATCGCGCGCGAGATAGACGACGCCCATTCCTCCGCGGCCGAGCTCGCCATGCACCGGGTAGCGCCCGATGGTCGCGGGGTGTCCGCGCGTCGACTCGTCCGACCCCGCGAGGAACCCGAGCGCCTCGAGGTCGGCCACGCCCTCCCGGATCGCGTCGGCGTGCTCGGGATGGCGGCGACAGAAAACGTCGAGATCGGGGCCGCGGGACCCTTCGGAATGGCGAAGCTCGAGGAACTCGGCGATCAGACTCTCGACGAGGCTGAGCTCGCTCCGGTCGGCGGGGCGATCGTCGTCGGCGGGCGCGTGCACGAGCTCAGCCGACGTCGGCGAGCGTGCCGCGCGGGAGCTTCATCGGCTTGCAGAGGACCTCGGTGTCGTTCGCGACGCGGGCGCACTTCCGACAGACGTACCTCGGGTCGTGAACCAACCGGTAGAGCTCATCGGCGTGGCTCTTGATCCGGTCCTTGTCCCAGTCGCACAGCGTTCGCGTCTTGCCCACGTCGATCTCACCTCCCCGGACCGCCCTCACCGGACGCCCTCGCCGGACCGTGCAGTGTAGCGATTCGAGCATCGGGTCGGCAATGGCCCGGCTCGCCCCCGACCCCGCCGAGGATTCTCCAGAAAGTCGAGCCGAGATCCGGACCCGCGGGGAACCCGGGAGGCCCGGGCCGGATGCTCGGTGCGCCCTTCAACCGATCGGACTTCGCCATGCCCCGCTCTCGGCTGTCGCTCTTCACCGTTCTGATCCTTCTCGCTGCGGCTCTCGAGACCCTCGCCCAGTCCCCGATCCCCACCCTCGGCAACGACGGCAAGCCGTACCCCGGCCCGACCCCGCAGGTGTTCTCCGGACTCGCGGCCCTCGGACCGACGAGCGCCATCCTCTACGCTCCATCCGCGGGCGACTCCGCCGCTCTCCGCAACGCCATCGCGACCGAGTGCGGCGGCGCGATCGTCGACTACTTCGACGCCTCCTCCGACACCCCATCGCTGGCGACACTGCTCGACTACGACGCGGTGATCGTCTGGGCCAACTTCGCGTTCGATGACGGCGTGCTCTTCGGCGACACGCTGGCCGACTACGTCGACGCCGGCGGCCGGGTGTTCCTCGGCGCATTCTGCACCTTCACCAACGGCTTCCACCTCGACGGTCGCATCATGAGCGAAGGCTACTGTCCCGTGGTCTCGCCGACCGGCGGCAACCACTACTCCCTCGCCGCCTGGTCCGGCAACCATCGCACCTGCGCGCACGACTGCGCCGAGCCGTACGAGGGGTACTACCGCGACGAGCTGGATGTCCAATCGGGCGGAGAGATCGACTCGACGTACGACGACTTCGAGATCGCCGTCGCCGCGCGGGGGGATCGTCGCGTGTTCTACTTCAACGGCCTGAGCACCGATACCACCGAGGGTTGGCCGAGACTCATCGGCAACGCGCTCCACTGCGGCACCGACGTCCGCATCCTCGTCTACGACGACGGCAGCGGCCTCATGGCCGACGCCGGTCGCGAGCGCGGCTACACCGTCCGGGTCGCGACCAGTTCCGCCCAGTTCCTGATCGCGATCAATGGCTCGACGGAGTGGGACATCGTCGTGCTCGAGGCCTCCCTGAACACGATCACCGCGAATGTGGCCGATGCGACCGCCGCGTACATCGCCGCGGGGGGTCGCGCCATCCTCTCCTACTGGGACCTCGACGGCAGCAGCTTGGCGACATCGGCGACCACCCTTCGCGACGCCTTCTCGATCGCTGGGACGCTGGACTTCACCACTGCTATGCCGGTGAACGCGTGGGACGAGACGCATCCGTTGTGGACATCCCCATCGTTCGTCTCGAGTTCCATCGCCGTGGACAACCAGCTCTACGCCGACAACGGCGACTTCCTGGAGCCGGCCGCGGGGGCCTACAGCGTGGCGGGTTTCTCCGCCGCACCGTTCCCGGGGCAGGCGGCCGTGGTGATCGGATCGAACGAACGAACCATCGCCAACGGCTTCCTGTTCGCGAACATGGATCCCACCGAGGCGTCGGACCTCGCGGGCAACCAGCTGCAGTACCTGGCGTCCCGAGAGGCGGGGGTCCTGGTCCTCGAGCAGGGCGCACTCCAGCGGGTGGCGCTGCGTGCGGCTCGACGCGCCGGCTACTGGCCCGCCGTCGTGCGCGTCGACGAGTCCTTGCCCGGCGAGATCGACCGTGTCGATTGGGACTTGATCATCGTCGAGCCGCCCTGCTGCGGACTGGGTGACGAAGCGCGCGCCGCGCTCGTCGACTACATCGACGCCGGGGGTCGCGTGCTGCTCTCCTACTGGAATCTCGACACCGCGCCCGATCTCCAGGCCGCGCTCGGTGTCGCCGCGACCACCGAGATGCTCGACCCGATGCCGGTCTACCAGTGGGCGCTCGGCAACCCGATGTTCACGACGCCGAACTTCGTCTCGAACCCGATCGCAGCCGACCCGATGTCGACGTTCACCGACAACGGCGATCTCCTGACGGTCGCGCCCGGGGCGACGGCACTCGGGGGCTACGCGCCGGGGACCACGGCCGGCGAGGCGGCGATCATCGTCGCCAACGACGGACGGACGATCGTCAACGGTTTCGACTACGACAGCGTCGCCGACTGCGACGTGCTGCACCTCGTCGAGAACCAGATCGAGCTCCTGACCGCGCCGCTCGGCGGCACGACGTTCCGCCGCGGCGACTGCAACGGCGACGCGACGTTCGACATCAGCGACACGATCTTCCTGTTGAGCGAGCTCTTCACGATGGGACCGCTCGGCGTCTGCCGCGACGCCTGCGACGACAACGACGACGGCACCGTCGACATCTCGGACGCCGTCTACGCCCTCAGCGCCCTGTTCGTCCCCGGCGCCTCACCGATCCCGGGCCCCCACCCGGACTGCGGTGTCGACCCGACGGCGGATGGGTTGGGATGTGCGATGGCGGGCGGGTGTCCCTGATTGCCCGGAACGGAAGTGGCGCGGGCCGCTACCCGCGCCGCTTGCCGAAGCGGCCCATGATCTCGACGATCTTCGGGTCGCCGGCGTCGGTCTCGAGGATGAGCTTGCCCTTGATGTAGGTCTGGTCGCTGTAGCGGTCGAGGGAGATGGTGACCGCGTAGGCTCTGCCCGGCTCCAGCGTCTCGTGCGTGACCGAGAAGACCTCCATGCCCTTGCCCTCGATCTTCGCGGACTGGAGCGCGAAGGTGGTCTTCGGGTCGACCGACCGGATGATGACGCGACGCGTGACCGGCTTCGCTCCCTCCGCCAGGAGCGGGTCGGTGTCCTTGTTCAGGAGTTGGATCGGATCGCTCGGCTCACAGACGATCGGGGTCTGGTGATCGATCGTGATCCCGGTCTCGGTCACGAAGTCGCGGCCGTCCGGGGACTCGAGGTGGAGGACGAGCTCGTCGGCCACCCGCTCGGGTTTCTCGGCGCCCTCGGCATCGAGGGTGATGCGGTACTCGTGCTCCGGTCGAACGACTTCGATACCGCGCACCTTGAACTTGCCCTGCTTCGACTTCGCTTCCGCCACGACGATCGGATTCGAGAGCCGCCGGACGGTGACCACCGTCGACTTCTTCTCACGGAAGAGGCCGGCGATCACCGGCTCTTCCGGCTCCATCCGGTACGGGGCACGCACCTCGATGTAGAAGAGGTAGAGCTGTCGATGCGGGAAGGCGTTCGAGAAGATGTTGATCTGCTTCTCGTTGAGCGCGACGGCGATCTTGCCCGCGTCGATCTCCATCACGACTTCACCGGACTCCCCCGGCTCGAGCGTCTTCGGGAACGACTGGATCTTCGAGCAGGGGCACTTGGAGGTGATCTTCTCGATCTCGAGCGTCGCATCTCCGTCGTTGCGAACCGGGAACCGATGCTCGAACACTTCGCCCTTGAGACGCATCGGCAACTGCTGCTTGGCGGGAAAGACGAGCCGGGGTGCCGGCTCTGAGGTTACCGGTGCAGGCTCCGAGGTTACCGGTGCAGGCTCCGAGGTTACCGGTGCGGGCTCCGAGGTTACCGGTGCAGGCTCTGAAGATACCGGTGCAGTCTCGAACGGGACCGGGGCGGGCGCGGTCCACGTTCCGAACAGCGCAATGATGACTGCGGACGCGGAGAGAAACGACATGGCAGATTCCTCGGCGGTGGGAGCTGCGGGCGGTTCGGACCGAACGGCCATCCTACTGCACGACGTCCGGAGTGAACACCGTCCGAACCGCCCCGCCCCGCCGCCGACGGCTCACCGCGCCAGAACGGCGAGGAGTTCGTCCAACGTGGCCTGGGCCGCCGTCTGGATCGACGGGTTCCGATCCTCGAGCAGGTCGATCAGCACCGAGGTCAGCTCCGGTTCCGGGAAGGCGATCAACGCGCGAATCGCGGCGACCCGATTCGGGATCGCGCCTTGGCCCGTCGCCTTCGCGATCAGCTTCTGCAACGCTTCCTCTCGGCGGGGACCGTCACTGCTCCGGTCCCGACTCCGGGCGAGGTACTCGTGGTAGACGGCCAACGCGTCGAGGGCTGCCTTCGCAGCCTGGCGTACCGGCAGACTGGGGTCGCGAAGCGACTCGACCAGGGCCGCTTCCGATGCCGGCTCGGGGCGCTCCGCGAGAGACTGCGCCACCGACTGGCGGATCGACTCGTCGGGATCTCTTGCGAGGAGATCGAGCAGCGTGTCGAGCGCAGAGCCGAAACCGAGTGCAGTGAGAGCCCGGACCGCGGCGATGCGGGTCGAGGTCTCCGGAGAGCGCAGGAACGGAGCGATCCAGTCTCGCGCCCGCTCATCCCCGAGCTGCGCGACTTGGCGAAGCGTGTCCTCCACGATGGCCGAGTCCCCGCAGTCGAGGAGTCGACGGAGCAGGTCTGGATCGAGCACTCCGGGCAATGCGGTCCGGACCGCCGCGCGGAGAAGCTCCAGGTTCCCGGCGGCGAGCCACTCTCCAACGGTGCGCCGCTTGGCGTCGGCAGCGATCGCCGAGTCCAGGTAGAGCTTCACCGAGAGGTCGCGGACGGTCGCCGACGGAGCATGGTCGAGGAGGCTCGGGATACGCAGCGCGAAGTCGATCGGGACCTGGCTGCGCTCCCGCGAGACGAACGGCTCCAGATCGGTCCAGATCTTCTCGGCCGGTGGTCCGCAGAGATAGGTCGCTTCGAGGAGTTTGACGACCTCGGCCTCATCGTAGGCGTGCGGGGTGTAGCTCGGGTGATCGAAACTCGGCGCCAAGGCCCTCGACTCGATCGGCACGTACCCGAGAAGCCAAGGGACCCACTGGAACCTCGTCGACCGGGGTGCGTGTCCTTCGCCACGCTCGACCAACCTCAAGTAACGGGCGATCCCCAGCTCGAGGACCCGACCGATCCGGTCGTCGAGTCGAACACCGCGGACGCCGGCGAGCCAGAGGAGTCGCTCCCGAGCATCGTCCGAGATCGCGGGCGAGACGATCCAGCGGCGGAGGAGCTCCGACGGGAGCAGCGATGGCTCGTCGACGCGCAGGGCGATGGAGTCCGCGGCGCTCATCGACGACTCGCCCAGCTGATCGAGAACCGCCCAACAGTCCGGTCGATTCATCTCGGCCAAGAAGCCGACCAGTTCCGACGCGTGAGGAACCTCGGCTCGGATCGCCGCGGCAACGTGCTGCAGCAGGTCGGCGTCGAGCGCACCTCGAACGCAATTCCAAGCGCACCGTCGCGCCTCGACGTCCTCGAGATGGGGAAAGAGCACGAGCGCGAGCCGCGGCCCGTCGGCGCAGTGCGCCTCGAGCCACTGGTCGATCGCGCGAATCTCCAACCCGAAGTCGACGAGACGACACAACGTGGGCTCGGCTTCTCCGCCCCACACCGCGACGTGCTCACGGATCAACGTGGCCATCGAGAGGCGGGTCCAGAGACGCGACTCGGAGGTGATCGCCTCGCGCCAATGCTCTGCGAGCTCCAGGAGTTCGCTCGGCGTGAGGCGAACCGACGACGCGATGTCGATGCCGAGATCGACATCTTCGAGCTGAGAGTGCGACACGTTGTTCACGTCGAGCCAGCTGTTGACGTTCGGAGTGAAGAGACCGTGGGGCCGCTCGAGCAACCTCCCCTTCAGCGCCGTGACGAGCGTCCCCCGAGAGCGCTGGTGGAATGGTGCCGACTTGATCAGCGTCCACCCGGCCTCGCTCTGGTCCTCCTCCACCGCTCTGAGCGCAACGGCCGCGATGCGTCGGAGGGACGCCTCCGATCCGAACTCGCCGCGCCGATTCAACTCCCGAAGCACCGGGTCTCGAACCTCGACTCCGTATCCGTCCAGGAGCCCGACGCAGACATCGACGGGAAGCGCCGCCAAGAGCGCGGCGGCGTACGTCCCGCGACGAATCGCGGGCACGATCGGGAGACCGGGAAGGAGCGCGGTCGCCAGTCGCGTGGCGGTCGCCGGAACCTGGGCCGTGCCGTACTCGCCGCCGAGGATCCCGCTCACCAGGAGACGCTTCGCGTAGGCGTCCTCGCCGGTGAAGACCTTCTCGACGTAGTCGACGACGCGATCGGTGCCGATCTCGATGAGCAACACCGCCATGTCGACGGCGGCATCGAACTCGTTCTCCTCGTGCTCGAGTCGCTCGATGATCTGGGGCACCGCGATGTCCCCGAGGACGACGAGACTCTGTCCCGCGTCCTGCCAGCCGTCCGACCTGCCGACGAACAGGTCGAGGAGATGGGTGACGAGGTTGCGCGAGCGTCGCTCCTCGTCCACCCCGCCCGCCAAGACCTGGCGGGCGCGCTCCGCCGCGGGGCCATCACCCTTCGCCGCGCGCTCGAAGGCCTGGCGAGCGACCTCGAGCCGGCCGAGACGCGACTCGCAGAGCCCGAGTCGGAGCCATGCGCGCGTGGAATCGTCGGGAAGCACTGCGCCGTCGCCGTTGGCGACGCGCCCGTAGAGCTCGATCGCCTTCGGGTAGTTGCCCTCCACCTCCTCGAAGTAGCGGGCGCGCTCGAAGAGCGACTGCCCCTCCTGGGCATGGGTCAGCGGGACGAGACAACAGAACACGATCAGCAGAGCCGCAGTAGTGGTCCGCATCGCGGACTCCTTTCCGACGCGGGAGCGATTCGATAGGTCGATCTTCGGGATGCGCCGTCGAGTCGGCGTGAAAAGGATGTCCGGAGGATGTCAAGTGACCAATCGGTAGCCGACGCCGTGCACGGTGAGGAGGTACTGCGGGCTCGCCGAGTCGGGCTCGAGCTTCTGGCGCAGGTTGAGGACATGGGTGTCGATGGTCCGGTTCCCGACCGGCGCATCCGGCCCCCACACGCGTTGCAAGAACGCGTCTCTGGTGACGACACGTCCCGAGGCCTGGAAGAGGATCTCGAGGATGCGCGCCTCGCGGGGCGAGATCGCGAACTGATCGTCGCCCCGCGTCAGGGCGTACCGCTCGAGATCGACTTCGGTGGGGCCCACATGGAAGCGACGAGGAACGGTCGCCTTCGCGTCGAAGTCTTGACGCTGCCGACGGACCAGAGCCTTCACGCGCGCGACGAGCTCGCGCAAACTGAAGGGTTTGGTCAGATAATCGTCGGCGCCGAGTTCGAGGCCGAGGACCTTGTCGTTCTCCTCGCTGCGCACCGTCAGCATCAACACCGGCGTCGAGAGCCGCTCCGCGCGCAGATCGCGCAGGATCTCGAACCCTCCACGACCGGGCAGCATCACGTCGAGGATCACGACGTCGAAGTGACGACCGAACAACAGCGTCGTCGCCTCGTTGCCGTCGGCCGCGGTCTCGACCTCGTAGCCCTCGAGGGTGAACGCGTCCGCGAGCGTCTCGCGCAGCGACCGGTCATCTTCGACGATGCAGAGTCGAACGCCCATCCTCACTCCCCGTTCCGAGCCGATGGCCCACTCGAGTCGAGCCGAAGGTCGACGACGAAGCGCGCCCCGGTTTCGCCGCCCACGCGATCGACGCAGGCGATCGACCCCGCGAGGTCCTCGACGATCGCACGACAGATGTAGAGCCCGAGCCCGACGCCCGGATTGGCCGATCGCTCGGTCCAGGCGCCGCGCTGGAACTTCTCGAAGATGCGGCGCCGGTCCTCGCGCGGGATGCCGGGTCCGCGATCCTCGACCTCCAGTCGGTAGTGGGCCCCCGCTTTCGCGCCCCGGATCCAGGCGGTGCCCCCCGACAGCGCGTGTCGGCGAACGTTCTCCAGCAGGTTGAGGAGCACGTGCGCGAACGCGTTGCGATCGACCAGCACCGAGGACTCCGCCGCGGTGAGCTCGGTCGACAGCTCGAGCTCATCCCGCGCAGCGATCGGGCGGTAACGGTCGACGATCTCTCGGACGAGCTCCCCGATCGACAGCGGCGCGATGTCGTACGCGCGAGCGCCGCGCTCGATCGGATCGACGCCGAGGATGTTGTCGACGATCAACATCATCCGTTGGCACTCGCCCGAGAGCCGCGTGGTGTAGGAGTCGCGCAGCTCCTCGGTCACCCGGTCGTCGCCGAGCATCTCCGCATAGAGCGAGATCGCGGCGATCGGCGTCTTGAGCTCGTGCGTGACCGCGGTGATGAAGTCGGCGCGACTCGTGATGGCCTCGCGTTGCCGTCGAACGGCACGCCCCCACGCGAAGAGCCCGAGCACGGTCACTGCACAGAGTGACGCGAGCGCGGGCGCCAGCGGCAACGTCCCCATCCCGGCGCCGGTCTCCGTGGATGGCGAGATCGCGAGCCCCTCGACGACGGGCGTCGCTTCACCCGCGAGGATCGCGCGGTCGGCATCGTCGCCCCATCGCCAGGCGCGGGGATCGACCGACTCCCCGAATTGCTCCTCGAAGAGCGCGAGGCAGCGCGGGATGGGAACGACGACGCCCTCCCCACCGCGCGACTCCGCCCCATCCGTCGCGGTCGGCCGGTACCAGATCAGGCGACGCGATGACGCGCCGCAATACGGTTGCGTCAGATCACCGCGACGCGCCCACGCCCGCCCGATCGCGAGGTCTTCTCGGTGGGCGCGGATCTCGGCCCACTCCGCGAGGAGCGCCGCGTTCCGAGGATGTTCGCCACCGGCGTCACGACGAGCTTCGAGCTTCGCGATGATCGACGTGGCGAGATAGTCGGGCAGGGAGACCCAGCGTTCGCCGATCCAGCTCGGCAGCGCTTCGCCGCGATCGAGGCGCAGCGTCGCACAGCCGGCGGCGACCACGGCGGAACGGGGCCCTTCCACCGGGAGGTTCGACTCGAGCTCGTCGAGCCAATGTCGCTGCGCCGCGATCCGATCGCGTCGCCCCTCGAGCTGCGCGAGCTGGAGCAGCACCCACTCTCGGGACTCGGGGGCGATGTCGGCCGCGAGCAACTGCTCGAGGCGATGCGCCGCCGTCTCGGGGTCACGCTCCTCGAACTCGGCGCTTCGCGCCTCCCGCAACAGGAAGCGGGCGACCGACGAGAGTCGCTCGCTCTCGGCGAAGTCCGCCTCGACATCCGCCGAGTCGAGGTGATGCAACATCTCGGGGACGACCAGGCGCCCGTCGACGATCTTCATCCGGTAGCGCTCGGGGAGCAGCGCGGCGAAGTCATCGCGGTCGAGGAGTTCGTGTGCCGTTCGTGCCGCGACGACCGCTGCGCGGTGGGCGGCGAGCTCGGCACGATCGCGATCGGTGCGGGCCGCGGCAGCGAAGCTCCACACGGCGAATGCGATCCACCCGGCGACCCCGATGAGGACCAGCGCCCCGGGCCACCACCCGGGCGCCCGCACGGCGCTCCTGCCTCCCCCGACCATGGCCACCTCTCGACTGACGGCCAACCTTC
>JAGQRC010000308.1 GCA_020425835.1 Planctomycetota bacterium
GGAGCCACGCGACTGCGGTCGCGCGCGCGAGAGATCAATGCAATGTTGGCCCCGGAAGTCCTTCGCGCGGTGCGAGGCAAGCTCGTCGACCTCGAGCGTTCCGCGGTCGCGCTCGATGCACAACGGTCTCGGATCGACGAGCTCGTCACCGAGCTCGAGGATCGGCTCGGGTGTCGGGTCGAGACGAGGTTCTGGGTCGACGACGCGAGGTTCCCTGCGGGGCGCCTCCTCCCGGCGCAGTTGGGACCCGCCGCTCGCCCCGACGAAGTCCTCGCGGGACTGGAGCGACTCCACGCGATCGTCCGATCGGGACTGCTGTCGGACCGAGCGGCGCACGAGATCACGATCGGCGACGCGTGGCGACTCACCGGCGTTCGTCGTGTGCGGTGGGTCATCGACTCGACCGACCTCGACTCCCTCGAAGATCGTGTCTCGGAACTCCCGACGAGGGAGGCTCATCGACGTCGTGTCGAAGAGATGGAACGTGCCCTCCTGGAGTTCACGTGCAGGACCGGTCTGCCGGTGAGGTCGTGGGAGCCGAAGGACTTCACTTCGCCCGCCACGACGTCGAGCTTCATCGAAGCGCTCGGGCAGGAACTGGAGACGCATCCCATTCTCGGCCGGTCGATCAAGAATCTGTACCTCGACGCACCGGAGAGCAGGGTCTCCCCGATCCGCGATTCGAGCGGGAAGAGTCCCTCGGCGTTCATCCTGATGATCGAGAGCGGGGCGACCATCGGGGATCTCGGGGTGTTCTTCGATCAGCTCGTCACCCAGCTTCCCGAGGCCGATGACGCCGTGCGAGCGGATCGGGACCTGGAGCGAGCTGCGGCCCTGGCGCGACGCGATCTCGGCATCGTCATCGCGGCGGCCTGTCAGCAAGAGACATCCGAAGAGCTCACCAGGGTTCGAGAGATCGCGCGTCGGCTGGAAGCCGTCGAGGAGGCCCTCCGCGAGGCGGTGGATACGGTCTGGTACTGCGACGACTCCATCGTGGTCGCGAACGCCTACGAGCGCATCGAGTTGGGACGCGGATCTCCAGACGAAAGGGACGACGAGCCGCTGCGCGCCGCTCTCGCCGAGCTCCGACGCGCTCGGAACGACGGCGCCCGATACGAGAGCGAGTTCGAGTCGCTGCGCCGGCGAGTCGTGGAGAGGCTGCCAGTGGGGCTCGACGTGAGAAAGGGATTCGAGGTCTCCCTGGGCGAAGCGATCGCCGCGCTTCGCACACTGGAGCGCCTCGTCGACCAGCTCCTCGCGGAACCGGAGTCCGTTTCCTCGACGAAGCTCCTCCGACACCCGGGGTTCGATGCCATCGTCATTCGCGGCGCCACATCCCATGGCAAGCCGCGACCGATCCGGATCTGGGACACCGTACTGTGGTTTCCAGTCGGCACCACGGTCGAGGTCGCCCGAGCCGCGATCGCGGACCTGAAAGATGGCGCGGCCGGCGGGTGATCCCCGTCGGCGTCGCGCCCGGCGAAGCCGCGCCCCTCACACCGACTCGTAGACGACCGGTCCGGTCCCCGCCTTCTCCAGCCGGTAGGTGTCCCACTTGGTCAGGAGCTTCCGCCCGCCGCTCTGGCCGGTGCGCTCGCGCTCGAGCTTGTAGGCCATCAGGATCTTTCGACCGTCGGTCCGCAGGTTGATCGCGCCGTAGACGGTGACGTTGCGCTTCGTGAGCTCGTCGACCAGCGCGTCGAGCTCGGACTGCAGCGTTCGACGGCTCTCCTCGTTGGCCGCGGAGGCGATGCGCTCGCGCAGGCGCCCGACTCGCTCGCGCGCATCCCCTTCGTTCTCGCGGGTCGAGCGCATCAGCTCCGTCGAGAAGAGGAGCGGTCGACGGCCTCGTCCGTAGCGCCCCAGCGCGCCGAGGGTCTCCGGACGAGGATGCGCATGGGACTCCTCGTCTCCGCTCGAGACGACGATCACCGCGGGATCGAGCGCGCGGAGCATGGCGTCCGTGACATCCGCGGAACCGTGGTGGCAGGACTTCACGACGTCGACGGCGAAGGTCGACCGCGCGGCGGCGACGATCGCGTCCTCCTCGGCCGCCGAGTAGGGATAGTCGTGGTCGAGCCCGGAGTACTGACCCAGCAGGAAGTGCTCGGCGGAGCGATTGAGGTCGCCGCCGAGGAGGAGCGAGATGTCCCCGTACTTCACCTTGAGGACCACGGAGTGCCCGTTCTTCGTCTTCCCGACATCGAGCGAGCGACTCGTCGGTTTGTCGCCGAACGCGCGCAGCGCGGACTGTCCTTCGACGCTCTCCAGGATCGGCCCGAGCACTTCGATGCTCAAGGACGCGCTCTCGCCGAACCCCGGCATCCAGTGTCGCTGACCCGCCTCGGTCCACAGCATGCGAACATCACCGGTCCGTCCCGCCTCGAGCAGACCGTGGAAGAGCCGCGGGTACTGCTTGTACGACGTGCGGTTCCCACTCGCCTTCTTCCAACGCTTCTCCTCCGCGAGGAACGCGGCGAGGTCCTCGCGAGTCTGGACGACATGGGTGAGATAGCGCCGGTCACCGACCTTCCGGCTCGGACCGAGATTCGGAGACCACTCCTCCATGACGCCGTTGTGGTAGACCGCGCCGAAGTGGATGTTCTCGTGCGCGAAGAGCGGCTCGAACCCGGCATAGTGATCCTGATCGGGGTGGGTGATCACCGCCGCCTTGAAGGTCCACCGCTTCTTGAACCCTGCGTAGCGCCACTTCAGGAAGCGGAACATGTTGTCGGAGATTCCCGCGTCGACGATCAGGTGCTCGTCCCGTGGGGTCACGATCAGGCAGCCGTCCCCCTGACCGACATCGACGAAGACGATCTCCAACAGACGCTCGTCCTGGAGATCATCCTCGTGCAGCCAGCCGTCCACACCGCGACAGTGCACGCGGTGCCAGCCTTCGTGCGGAGGATCATCCTCGACGCGGACCCAGTCCCCCCAGAGCAGGTGTTGGATCTGGTTCCCCTCATCGTCGACGACCTTCGCCTCCGGATAGGCGCAGTAGCGATAGGTGGGCATCGGCCTTCCTCTCTCTGTTCCAGCTTGGTTTGGAGACGGTCCTCAGACGACGGCGTCCGCGACTCGAGACCCGGGCTTCCGCGCGATCCCGGCGATGTGAGGCGCGATGACCGACGGCGCTGCGGTCCGCTCGAGCTCGAACTCCTCGAGCTCCACATGCTCGAACCCTGCGCGTCGAATCGTCTCGCCCGTCTCTCGATCCAACCGACAGCCGTCTGCCAGGTATCGCCACAGCGGCCGCAACCAACGTTGTCGCCGGCGGAGCGCGGTGCCGGACTCGGCGGCGACGTGCTCGAGGAAGACGAACCCGCCTCCCGGCTTGAGAACGCGCAGCACATCCGACAGAACCGCGGCCGGATCCGAGACCGAACAGAGCACCAGCGTACACAGCACGAAGTCGACGCTCTCGGTCTCGACCTCCATCCCCTCGGCGCCGACGCCACGGATCACCGGCTCGAGTCCGCGAGCCGCCGCCGCACGCCGAAGCTCAGCGTGCATGTAGGGATTGGGCTCGAGACCGATCCATTCGGTCACGCGATCGGGAAGGAACGGAAAGTTCGCGCCCGTGCCGGGCCCGATCTCGAGCACCGTCCCCGACAACCGCGCGAGGAGCACCCGCTTCCGCTCGGCCACGTCCTCCTCGTACCTCCGCTGCACCTGCGCGTACAGGCGCGCCATCATCCGCCGACGCAACCGCGTCCCGGAGGGCGTCAGCGTCCAGAGGACGAACAGCACGAGCGCGGCCGCGCCGCCGAGGAGAGTGGGCATCACCGACCTCTCGTTCGAGAAGCGTCCGAGGGAACGTGGCTACACCGCCTCCTCGAGCAGCTCCTCCACGATGTAGGTCCGGCTCTTCGGGTCGCGGCTGAGCTTGATCAGTTTGTGCTTCTGCATCGCTTCGAGGAGTTTCGAGAAGGTCGGGAAGCCGTGGTACTCCTCGTTGAAGGAGGGGCGCTTCCGCTTGATCGTCTGCTTGACCATCGACGCCCAGAGGACGTCCTTGTCTTCGCGGAGGAGTGCGAGGATCGACTCGAGGGTGAGATTGAACGCTTCCGCTTCCTTGGGCTCGAACTTCGGCGTGGCGGTCTGCTTCTTTCCTCGACGGCGTTTGCGGACGAGGTCGTCGTAGAAGATGAACTCGTCGCAGTTCTCCATCAGGAGATCGCTCGTCGAGTTCTTCACACCGACGCCGATGATCATCTTGTTGTTCTCGCGCAGCTTCGAGACGAGCGGGGAGAAGTCCGAGTCCCCCGTGACCAGCGCGAAGGTGTCGATGTGGCTCTTGGTGTAGGAGAGCTCGAGCGCGTCGACGACCATTTTGATGTCGGCGCTGTTCTTGCCGCCCACCTTCTTGTGGGGGATGTCGATCAGTTCGATCGCCGCCTCGTGGAACGGGAGTTTGTACTCCTTGAAGTTCGACCAGTCGGCGTAGGCCTTCTTGACCGAGATCTTGCCCTTCTCGACCAGGCGAGCGAGCACGCGATCGATCTCCAGCGAGCCGTACTTGGCCTCGCGGACACCGATCGCGACGTTCTCGAGATCCACGAACACAGCGAGATGATGCTCGGACCCGTCAACGGGCACTGGGAACTCCCTTCGCGGCGGCGGTCCGTTCTAGGGCAGAAGCGCCGCGAAGGGAAGAGGGGTGCGGTGCCGGTTGGTGAACCCGTCCGCGGTGCGATGCGAACGGACCCGCTCGACGAGCGGCTACGGGCAGGCATCCACGGGCGTGCAACCCAGCACGTCCCCCGTCGGATCGCTCCCGCAGCCCGGGTACGGAGCGGCGGGCAGGGTCCCGCCGGCGAAGAGCGCGTTGAGGAGCTGCACCCCGTCCCCGATGTTCAGCGTGCCGTCATCGTTGACGTCGCAGGAGTCTTCGCAGCCGCCGATGTGACCGCCGGCGAAGAGATACTGCAGCAGATGGATCGGGTCGCTGATGTCGACGACCGCATTGCGGTCGCAGTCGCCGCGGATGAAGTCCGGCGACAGTTGGAAGTCTCCGCAGATCTGGGTGGGGACGACCGAGGCGTCGGAGACGACCACCACCACGGAGTATGGCGGGGTCCCGAGGATCTCGCAGAAGCAGACCTGGCCCGGTTGCGGATCGACCGCGTCGTAGTGCGCGATCGACAACTCGTAGTCGCTTCCCGGAGCGAGCGAGAAGTGGCCGAGCAGATCGATGACGACGCCGTGGGTCATGCCTCCGGGATGGACCTCGAGCTCCTCGAAGTCCGGCGGGCTGCCTCCCTGGATCACCAGATCGGTCGCGCCCGGTTGCGCCGAGACCAGCTCGTAAGCGCCCATCGGATGGCAGAGCCCGTAGCTCCATCCCCAGGTCAAGTACTCGGTGTCGAGG
>JAGQRC010000309.1 GCA_020425835.1 Planctomycetota bacterium
CGGGAGACGACGCGCGCTGACCGGACGTGTTGGCTGCCGGAAGCTCGGACGCTCGGTTCTCAACGGACCGCTACGGGCATCCGGCGTACGCGGTGCAGTCGGGGATCGCATCCGGCGTGGGGTCGATGCCGCACGACATCGGCAACGCCGGCGCCGGTCCGCCCGCGAAGAGATACGCCAAGAGGTAGACCGCGTCACCGACATCCGCGCTGCCGTCGTCGTTCGTGTCCGAGGCATCCGGACACGAGGACGCCATCTCGCCGAACACGATCGCGAGGAGTCGGACGACGTCGCCGAGGCCGATTGCCCCGTCCTCGTTGGTGTCGCCCCTTCGGAAGAGCACCGCCCCCGGCGTCCCCACCTCACGCAGGTCCACGGTCATCAGCAAGTGATCGGAGGCGAGGGAGTCCCCCGATTGGACGCCGAGCTCGGTCCGCTTTGCCGTCGAGAGTTCGGGCGTGTAGACCAAGAAGTCCCGCACCTTCTCGAAGACCGCATCACTGTAGACGAACAGATCGAGCCGGCCGGGCCAGAACGAGCTCGAGTCGCTCCTCCAACTGTACGCCATGCGCCGAGAGATCTGTCGCGGCCGCGCATCGGCGAGATCGCTCCCGTCGAGATCGGGGGCGAGATCCGGACCGTACGTCGCGGTATCGACGATGTCGCCCTCGAGCAATGACGTCAGTTGCTGCGACGACCCCACCAGGTTGAGGTCTCCCAGGAGAACGAGCCCCGGAGCGGGAACGGTGTCCAAGACGCCACCCGAGCGTTCATCACGAATGAACGCGAGAATCTCGTCGATCTCATCCTGGCGACCGCTGTCGTTCGTGCAGCAAGGCAAGTGCATGTTCACGACCAACAGGTTCCGCCCCAGCCGCGCCGTCGTGTCGATCAACACCGCGAGGTTACCGGACAGCGACCAATTGCCCAGAACGGGAAACCGGCTGATCACCTTGCAGTCGTTGTTGCTCCGCGCGTTCCAGCCTCCGGCCGGAGGAGTCACCCAGCTGCCGACCCACGTCGCCGTCTCCCCCGCTGAATGAGAGTAGATCTCCTGGAAGCAGTAGACGTCCGCCTCCACAGCGGCCAGCAGCCTGCCGAGTTGCGATCCCCCACCGTTCCAAGGCGAGTCGTTCAGGACGTTCAGGGTCGCGACGCGGACATCGTCCACCGACAACCGATCGGTCGCGAGCTCCGCCGGCGGAGACACCGAGCCCGACCCGAGATCGTACGAAACGCCACCGAGCCCACCGGGAATCCGATCCCCGCTCGGGTCATCGCGAAGGACCACCCGAATCGTCGATCCCGTGAACAGCGGGCCGTCCGGCGCCGCCGTGCGGGAGATGGCGCACTCGAAACGAGTCGCGGTCACCGTGGGTGCCGCGCGGAAACCGAGATCGTTCTGATCGATGGTGGTCGGCGACCCACCGGTTCGAACGACACCACTCTTGTCGCCGAATCGCCACTCGAGCTCGGCCCCGATGCCGGCGACCGAGAGTCCGGTCGACGCGTTGGCATCGGTGTCCAGGTAGAGCGTCACATCGTGTGCATCGTTGAGCAGGAGCGGCGTGTTCACTTCGAGGCCGACGTAGAGGTAGTCATCATCGTCGGCGAGCCACAGTCGAAGGAGGTCGACTCCGGACGCGCCGGCATCGCCGATCGCGTCGACCACGGGCGTGATCGGGGCCCAGTCCGCGAAGTCCTCATCGATACCGATGGCGGCCTGATCCGAATGCACCAACGTCGCGAAGAGGACGAGGGCCAGCCATACCGGTCCCCGCCACACCGAGTGGTCCAACATTCTCGATCTCCTGTCTACACCACGAGCCCTCGACCGAGCCCCCCAACGGGCCCCGTCGACGATCGGCGCAGTTCGCCGCACTCGAAGCATGTTAACCCGACCGGACGCTCGAGATCACGGTCCAAGGACGTGAGCCACCGGAGAGCCGGGAGTCGCGCCCGACGACCCGAGCGCGTCACGAGGCTCGGCGAAGCATGTCGGGTCGTTACGAATCGAAAGGTCGGTCGGCGAAGGGGATTGGCGTCCCGACGCCGCCTTGAACCTACGGCGCGCGAGAGGCGACCGCTCCGCGGCTTGCCCCATCCAAGGGGCGACGATATACCAGGTCCACTCGGGAGGACTCGGCCATCGAACGTCGCACCTCCGGAACCGCCTCGAGTCCCAGACGACACTCCACCGGAGGTGCCATGAAGCTCGTTCCGTTCCTGTTCTGCTGCCTCGCCATCGCCGCGAACACCGCGCACGCCCAGAACCCCACGTTCACGGACGAGACCGGAACGCGGCTCTCGGGGCCCGCCGTCGGCGACACCTCCGAGAAGGACTACGGGATCGGGGACTTCGACAACGACGGGGACGACGACATCGTCATCGCACGTCGGGTCGGTCTCGACGGCAACAACGGGAGCCCACTCCCGAACATCCTGCTCCGCAACGACGCCGGTACGCTCACGGATGTGACGGCGACTCTCGCGCCCGACCTCGCCACCTCGTTGCGCTCACGAGACGTCGTCGTCGCGGACTTCGACGCCGATGGTTGGCTCGATCTGATGGTGGCCAACGGGCCGAGCAACCTCCCGCAGTTGCTGATGAACCTCGGTGAGTCGGGAGGCAGCTGGCTCGGCTTCGACGAGATGCCGGCGTTGCTCCCCGCCGGGTTCAACGTCGATGCCTGGTCCGTCGCCGCCGGGGATCTGACGGTCGACGGAGATGCGTACCCGGACGTGTTCGTCGGCGTCCGCAACGGCAACGACCGGCTCCTCGTCAACCTCGGCGACGCCGGGGCCGGTTGGCTCGGCTTCGCGGATGAGTCGACTCGACTCGGGGGCAATGCCATCACCAACGCGGTCCGTTCGGTGACGATCCACGACATGAATGCCGACGGCGACATGGACATCATCGAAGGGGTCACCGGCTCTGGTGTCCTGCGGATGCTCGCCAACGACGGCACCGGCCAGTTCACCGGAACTCCTCAGACGTTCATGAGCTCGGCGACCTACAACCACGCGCTGGGTGATCTCGACGACGATGGCGATCTGGACATCTTCGGCGTCCAGAACGGGATCGACCAATACCGCACCAACAACGGACCCGGAGCGGGCGACACCATCCTGCTCGGGGCGCTCGCCTCCGCGCCCGGAACGAACGGCTTCGGCGCCATCTGTCGCGTCGCCGACCTCGATGCCAACGGCTTCAGCGACTTCCTCGTCTGCGACCTCGACCAAGAGTTCCCGCAGGACTGCTCGCGTCGTCTGAAGTTCCTCTACAACGCCGGTTCGGCTCCGTTCCTCAGCGACGGGTATCCGACTCCGACCGCCTGGACCCCCCAAGGAACCTCGGACGTGGCGATCTTCGATCTCGACGGTGACCTCGACCTCGATCTGTTGATCGGCCACTGCTCCGGGAACAGCGTCTTCCTCCAGGACGGAAGTCTGCTGCCGATGGAGGTCTTCACTCGCGGCGACGTCAACGTCGACGGAGGGATCGACGTGTCCGACGCCGTCGCTCTCTTGGATCACCTGTTCAGCGGCGGCGGCGCGCTCGTCTGCCCGGACTCGGGAGACGTCAACGACGACGGTGGGCTCGATGTCGCGGATGCCGTCTTCGCGCTGGCCTTCCTCTTCTCAGGCGGAGCCGCGATTCCGGAGCCGAACGCTTGCGACGTCGATCCGACCGCGGATGCGCTGGATTGCCCGGCGTTCGCCCCCTGCCCGTGAGCCTGCCGCGATCGCTCCGCCGCTCGGGGATCGCCGTGATGGGCGCGACGCTCATCACGGCGTGTGCTTCGGTCCCGCGGAGCACTGTCGCGCCGCGCGCCGAGTCCTCCCCGAGTCCGACTCGAACCCTCGACGAGCGAGCGCGCACGCTCGTGCGGGAGCTTCGGGCCACGGAGGAGCGCGGAGAGATCGAGCCCATCGAGGACCTTCTGTCCCGACTCGATGGGTCTCTGGAGGATGACCTGCGCGCCTACGTGCGCGCTCGCCTCTACCTCGCTCTGTGCGGTGTCGCACGCTTCGACCAGGACAACCACCTCGCCGAGTACGGCGACCTGCCCGAAACGTGGATCGGCGAAGGCCTCGCGGCCATCGATCCGATTCTCGAGGCGGGTCGAGGCGAGTCCGAGCACTACCGCGTTCGCGCGGACCTGGTCGCGATGCGCGTGAAGTCGATCTTCAGCGGCGCGCGTTGGGCGTCGGCGATCCACGCCGCGCGTGACGAGGCGCAGCGGCTGGACCCCGACAATCCCTGGATCGCCCTCTCGCGCGGGAAGGAGGCGCTCTTCACTCCGGTCGGCCAGGATCTCGACCAGGCCGAGCGCGAGCTCCGTCGCGCCGCTCGACTCGACCCCACCTGGAGCGAGCCGTACATCTACCTGGCACGCCTCGAGCACGAGCGCGGGAACCTCGATCGCGAGCGCGGCCACTTGGAGACCTGCCGCGCGTTGAACCCGGATCGCCGCATTGTCCGGGTGATTCTCGGTCGCCTCGGAGTCCGTTGAGACGAGGGCGGGCCGGGGTCGAGATCACTCCTTGGGACGTCGGCCGCTTCGTGCGGGGGGCAGCCGATCGTCGAGCTCCAGCTTCCGAATGCGCTTCCACAAGGCGACTCGGCTGATCCCGAGCCGACGCGCCGCCTCGGCACGATTTCCATCGCTCTCCTCGACGGCGCGGATGACCTCTTCGGCAAGGCCGTCGTCGTCGCTCTTCGCCACCGGGTCGGTCGCACTCCCGCCCCCCTGGATCTCGGGTGGGAAGTCCTGCGGCCGCAAGAGATCGCCATCCGCGATCACGAAGGCGTGCTCGACCGCGTTGCGAAGTTCCCGAATGTTGCCGGGCCAATGGTGGGCCATCAGCGCTCGAAGACCGGAGTTCGAGACTCCGGAGATCGACCGGCCGGTCTCCTCACCGAAGTGGCGAACGAAGTGGTCCAACAGGAGCGGGATGTCCTCCCGACGATCCGCCAACGACGGAAGATCGATCTGGAAGACGCGGATCCTATAGTAGAGATCCTCTCGGAACGCGCCCTGTTGGATCCGGCGCCCGAGGTCGCGGTGCGTCGCGGCGACGATCCGCACGTCCACCTCGCGGTCCTCCCCCGACCCGACCCGACGGACTCTTCGGTCCTCGAGGAAGCGGAGCAGCTTCGTCTGGAGTCGAAGATCGAGGTCTCCGATCTCATCGAGCAGGACCGTCCCGCCGTGCGCACGCTCGAAGAGTCCCGACTTGTCCCGGACCGCACCGGTGAAGGCCCCCTTCGTGTGTCCGAACAGCTCACTCTCCATGATCTCCGACGGAATCGCCGCACAGTTGACGGCGAGGAACGGACCCTCGCTGCGCGCGCTCTGGGTGT
>JAGQRC010000310.1 GCA_020425835.1 Planctomycetota bacterium
GGAAGTAGTAGTCGAGGCAGAGCTCAGCGCCGCACTGGGTGCCGGCGGTCTCGACATCGTCGATGTCGAGGCCGGAGTCGGTCCAACCGGTCGCGTAGGCGTTGAGGATCGTTCCCGCGCAACCACGACGGAGCTGGAACGCGTGGTCCGAGTCACCCGCCGGGTCACCGATCAGGGTGATGTTCGACACCTGCGGGTTGGTACGCGGGCAGTCGGCGTACTCGGCCGGCTCCTCGCGGTTGTCGACCTCGAAGCCGTTGTCCGGCTTCCCGGAGTCGGCGACGAAGTTGTCGTAGTCGTGGCCGACCCAGAACTGGCCACGTCCGTGCCAACCGAACGAGTAGTCGAACTTGTCGTCACCGATCGCGGTGGCGAGGCCCCACTTCAGGTCCACGTCGCCACCGAACCACTCGACACCGTCGTCGCGGTTCTGCTTGACTTGGACGTGCTCGAAGATCGTCTCGTTGTTCACGCCGAACATGGAGATCGCGTTGACCTCGTTGTTCAGCGAGATGTCGGTTCCACCGAACTCGACGCGGACGTAGCGGAGGGTACCGCTGGAGGTCGTGTCGTCGGCGCCACCGAACATGAACGGATCACCCGAAGCGCTCGCCAGCGGGAGACCTTCCGGAATCCCGAGGAAGGTGCTGTTGGTGCCGAGGAAGATGAGTCCTCCCCAGTCCATCTGCGCACGCGAACCGACCGGGTTCTCGCTGGTGAAGACGATCGGAGCGACCGGGGTGCCGTCAGCGATGAGCTGGCCACCCTGGTTGACCACGATGAAGCCGTTGGTCTCGCTGTCACCGAGGACGGTGGTTCCCGCCTGAATGGTCAGGACCGCGCCCGGAGTGACCTCGACCTGACCCTCGATGATGTGGGTGTCGAGCTTCGACCAGACCTCGGTGCCGACGATCGGCGTGTTGTGGACGACGATGTTGCCCTTGCAGGGCAGAGCATCCGGCGTCGGGTCGAGTTCCCAGGTCGGGTAGGGAGCGGCCGGAGCGGCACCGCCCTGGAAGAGGAAGCTCAGCAGGTAGACCGCGTCGCCGATGTCCTTGCCGCCGTCATCGTTGGCGTCGGCAGCGTCTTGGCAGACGGGGTTCGGACCACCCTGGAAGAGGTTCGAGAGCAGGAAGAGGGCGTCACCGATGTCGACGGCGCCGTCGTCGTTGGTATCACCCCGCAGGAAGTGCGACTGAGCGGAGAGGGGAGCCGCGACACAGAGCAGTGCGGCGACCACGAGGAGTCTGCGCATTCCGGAGACCTCCTAAGGAAAAGGTAGGAATTGACTCGACGCGTTGAGCCCAACTGCGAGGAGCCGGTGGAGCTCGTCCGGCCATTCCGTCCGAGCCGCGGGCATTGTTCACCGGCGAGTCAAGGCAGGCGAAAGGTCGAATGAAGAGTGCGACGACCGGAGGTGAAGATCCGTTGAAGACGAGACCGTGCTCATCGGGAAGAGGTCGATGGCACAAGGAGCCGGACGGGATGAGCCGAACAACGCCTAGCAGTCCGCTGAGCTCTTGCCACACGGGGTACTAGCGAGAGACGTCATCCGGGTCGATCTCGAAGTCGACCATTCCCGTCGCTTCGAGCAAGCCCTGCTCGAGGCTGCCGAGGAGATGGAGCATGAGGATCTGGTCGGCTCTCGGGTCGTTGGGTTGGAGCCGCGCTTCCCAGTCCTCGTCCTCGATCTCGAGCTCCTCGGCGAGAACGACTCGAAGATCGTTCAAGAAGGAGAGGGTCGCATCGAACTGGCTCGCGGGAACGACGATGCGAGCCCCGAGCTCGGCGATCTCCCCGCGTGCGAGGATCTGCTCGAAAGCCTCGATCTTCGCCATGCGCTGCGCGAGAAGATCGCCCGCGATGAGTTGACGGTACTCGGTTTCGCGATCGGGATCGGAGTAGGCCGGGGGGAAGAGCCGCTGGAGCGCGCGGGAGGTGAAGTCCGGTGAGTCCAACACCTCGCGCAGTCGATCCGGGAGCAGATGGAGGAACTGGAACAACGGCGGCGACATCTCGAGCACGAAGTCTTCGTTGTCCCGACGTCGAACAGCGATGAACATCAGCTTTGCTCGAGCGTCGCTTGAAGGCCGAAACCGTGCAGCCGACCGACGAAGTACTCGGCCTTCTCCCGGGGAACCGTGGCAACGACCGACTTGCCGAGATTGTGCACTTCCAACATCAGCTTCGTCGCCTTCTCGAGGGAGTATCCGAACAACCTCTGGATGACGTAGGTCACGTAGGTCATCAGATTGACCGGATCGTTCCAGACAATGACGTTCCAGTTGCGATCGAGTCGCTCCTCGACGGCGACCTCGACACCGAGCTCTTCCTCGGGACTTGCGGAATCGGCATCGCCCCCACTCGCATCGCCGCGCGCACCGCATCGGTCGACCGCTGTCGCGGACCGAGCGGGTCGATGACCATCACGCGGACGGTGCGCGGCACGCGCCGGAAGGAAGCTGGCGTTCGGGCTGAGAAGGTCTCGGATCATCGGTCGGGCTCTATCGGGTAGGACTCGGGCGGGAGACCGGCTTCCTCCTTCGCGGAAACTCGCCTCACTGTTCTCTCCGCTGCGCTCTTCGGACGGGAAAAGCTACCGCCCGGCCGCTCCTCCATCAACTTCTCGAGTGGGGCTCGAGTCTCGGAGGCGCCTCAACGCTTCCCCGCGTCCGCTTCTGCGTCCGCGACGAGGCGGTGGAGCATCGTGTCCAGCTCCGCTCCTCGGGGAGTCGTGGCTCGAATCACCCCATGGTGATCGATCACGTACAGCGTGGGCCAACGTCGGACGTTCCACAAGCTGGAGATCGGACCACGAGTACCCTCCTCCCCGTTCCAGAAACTCCGCCAGGTGATGTCCTTGTCCCGCGCGACCCGGCGGACACGCTCGAGATCCGCATCGCTGTTGACCCCGATCAGCGCGAAAGGACGTCCTCGCATCGATTCCACGAGCGACCGCTCGTGCGGGAACATCGCCCGACAGGGCGGTCACCAGTCCCCCCAGAAGTCGAGCAGGATCACCTTGCCTCGGTAGTCCGACAGCCGGAACGGGACACCGTCGAGGTCCGTCCCCACGATGTCGGGCGCCTCGAGACCGACCTTCAGCCGCTCCCGCGAGAACTTCGGTCCACGCGCGCGGATCGACAGGAGCGAATCCTCGGGGACGAGCTCGACGACACGCTCGAAGTCGCGCTCGGCCAGCTCGCGCGCCTCGTCCGTCGGCTCGCCTCGCTCGATCCGGGACAACCCACGACAGTAGTAGGCGAAAGCGCGGGTCTCGGGGAGCGGGTTCTCGTCGATCACTCGGTCGAGAAGGGCGCGGTACTCCTCACCCGGAATCGCGCGCGACAGCCGATCGAAGCGGCGCGCGACCGGGAGGAGATGTTCACTCGACGCGAACTCCTCGATCGTCGAACGGAGGAGTCCCACCGGGTCCCGGTCGATTCGGGTCCGCAACAACAGACCGACGAAGTGGAGGCGGGCGGTGGGGCTGCCGCACTCGGTCATCGCGGCGGCGATCCTGTCTCGCCACGCCTGTTGGAACGGCAGCGCGATGGAGCTGGTCATCCGCGTCGCGGTCGCACGGTCCCCGCTCTTCATAGCCTGCACGTACTCGTCCGAGGCGCGCACACGCTCGAGCTCGTCCCGCATCCGCTGGTCGGCCGACCTCCACTCCTCCCACATGCGCTCCACGTGCACGCGCGCGCGCTCCTCCGGAGTCGTCTCCACTCCGGGACCGTCCGCGAGCGCTCGCCCGATCACGGGAGCGAGGAGCAACAGCGCCCCGATTCCCGCCCGCTGGATGCGGATGCCCATACGATTCTCCTTCTTCCTCGGGGTCGCCGAGCATCGGCTTCGCTCCCCGAGTGTCCGGCGTCCTTCACCGGCGCGAGCAGCGGCGGCACACTTCCCGGACTACCGACCCGGACTCATGAAGGGTCCGACGCAGTCCTCACGCGCATCGCGTCGGCGCGTCGTCGAGTGTCCTCGAGCGCTCGACGAACCGCAGCTTCATCGTACTGGTCGGGCGGAACCGTCCAACCTCGGAGCTGGTCCGAGGCGATCTCGGCGAGGAGGTCGAGGTGATCGCCGCGTTCGTTCAGGCAAGGGATGTAACGGAAGCGTCCCCCGCCCGCCCCCTCGAAGATCTCTCGGTTCTGCATGTCGATCTCTTCGATGGTTTCCAGGCAGTCCGCCGAGAATCCGGGACAGATCACGTCGACACTCGCGACGCCATCCTTGCCCCACGCCTTCAGCGTCTCGTCGGTGTAGGGCTGGAGCCACGGTTCACGGCCGAACCGGGACTGGAAGGTGACGCGATACCGATCGTCCGCCAGACCGAGCGCCTCGGCCAGCAAACGGCCGGTCTTGTGGCAATGGCAGTGGTAGGGATCGCCCGACCGGAAGTAGCGCTCCGGAAGGCCATGGAAACTGAGGAGCAGTCGCTCCGGCTCGCCCCCGTCGCTCCACCGTTCACGGACCGAGCTGGCGAGTGCCCCGATGTACCCGGGATGATCGTGATACTGGTGAACGGTACGAAGCTCGGGAACCCAACGCCTCCGCTCGAGCGAAGCGAACAACGCATCGAGCGTCGATGCCGTCGTCGAGGCGGAGTACTGAGGATAGAGCGGCATGACGAGCACTCGGCGACAGCCGTGGTCGAGGAGCTCCTGGAGCGCGGCATCGATCGAGGGAGATCCGTAGCGCATCCCCAGGGCGACGTGGATCGGTCCGCCGAACCGTCGACGCAAACGCTCCTCGACCCCGGAGCGCTGAGCCTTCGAGGTCACCAGGAGCGGTGACCCCCCCTCGCTCCAGACCTTTTCGTAGGCGTGCGCCGACTTCGCCGGACGCGTGGTCAGGACGAAGCACTCGAGAATGATCTTCCACTTCCAACGGGGCAGCTCGATCACGCGGGGGTCGGACAGGAACTCCCGGAGGTAGCGCTTCAACGCCTCCTTCGTCGGCGCGTCGGGCGTCCCGAGGTTCGTGATCATCACGCCGACCGCGGGCGACGAGTCGTGTCGAAAGTTCGGTTCTCCGAGGTATTCCATGCCGAGCACCCTCTCGCCTTCGGTCCGCGGACTCTACTTCGGCCCCCGTCCGAGGTCGAGATGATCGTCGGACGTTCGGACACCGTTCCGGAGGACGAGTCGGCGATCGTCTCGCGACGCGCGATTGTGCTTGTCGAGACGCGACGCTCCGCGCATCCTCATGTCCGCTCGAGGAACCACACCGAAGGACAAGAGGGTCATGATGCGACCGTGGCTCGTTCTCGTTTGGTGTTCTCTGATCGCGAGCTCGCTCGTTTTTTTAAATGAGACGGCGCCCACCG
>JAGQRC010000311.1 GCA_020425835.1 Planctomycetota bacterium
GCGTCGCCGCATAGGTTCCGTTCGAGAACGTTCCGGCGAGCCAGAAGTCTCCGTTCGGGAGACCGACCACCGCCCGCACACTCTCGCCCGAGCCGGGAACGGTTGGCGCAGCGACCTGGGACCAGCTCGCGCCATCGTAGTGATACAGCAGTTGATCCTGCACTCCCGCGATCTGCCAGACACCGACGGCCCAGAGGTCACTCGGCGTCCCGTGGATTCCGCGAAGCGCTGACAGATCGCCGATGGCGGGTAACGATTCGTTGACCCACGATGCCCCGTTCCAATGCGCGATCCAAGAACGAGTCCCGCCCGGTGCCTCGTAGTAGTCGCCGACAGCCCAGGCGTCGTCGGGACCGAACACGCGGACCGCGCGCAGAGTCGAGCTGGATCCACCGGGCGGGGGCGCGACCGCCTGGCTCTCCCAAGTGGAGCCATTCCAGTGACTGGCGAGTCCGTTGGTGCCTCCGTAGGTATGGGTCCACGAGCCCACCGCCCAAATGTCGTCGACCGCCGAGGCGTCGACATGAAAGAGCACGTCAGCGTACGTGCCCACTTGCTCGACGGACTCCGAGGTCCAACCACTGCCGTTCCACCGCGCCGCGATCGAGTTCGAGAAGGGCCCACGCCCCGCGACCCACACTGCGCCATCCACAGCGACGGCGGAGAAGAGCGATGACGAGGCGGGCAGACCGCTGGTCGAGGCTTGGGACCAGGCGTCGCCGTTCCATCGGAGAACCCATGGGCTCGCGTCCGATCCCAACGTCAGAACGCCGACCGCCCAGGCCGCGTCTCCGTCGATCGCGGCGACATCCCTCAGCCAGGTGTCCGCGAAGGCCGGGTTCGCCGGAGTCCCGACGACCCCCCAGGCCGAGCCGTCCCAGTGGAGAACCAGGCTCTCGGTGTCCGCGGTCAGACCGACCCGCTTCTCGCCGACCGCCCAGATGTCGTCAGGACTGGTGGCGTCGATTCCATGGAACGCGTTGAGGAAGCTCGTCGGGTTCGGACTGTCGACGAACGACCACTGTCCCTCCTGCGCGCAGAGGGTCACACAAGGGAGGACAGAAGCCACTGCGGCCAAGAGCCATCGCGTCGTTCTCATGGATCGACTCCCACGGTATCGGGGTCCGTCCCCCGCTGCCGGGCAGGGTCACGGACGGTCCAGCGGATTCTCGGACGCCACTCGGCATCTCGACGGTGTATGCCGAACGGAGGGTGCGCACCCGCCGGAGAGTTCCTCGATCGCCGATCCGCCCACGATCGAGGCAGTGTCGCGGGGGTCGTGACGTCAGAGGTCGTGGAACCGACGCCCGCCCTCGATGCACGGGGGACGCTCCGACGGGTTCTCGCGATCCCATCTCATGCGTCGTCGGCAGTATCGCGACGTGAACGTGGAGAACGAATCTCGGACGATGGGTCGCGCGATCCCGTTCGAAGGGTATGGTGGGTGGTCCTGCCTGACGGGACCATTCCTCCAGCGCAAGCTGTAGAGGACTCCTCGATGTCCCGATCCTCCGATTCTCCTCCACTCACCGCAGCCTCCGTCCGCTTCGTCGTCGGACTCGGACTCGCCGTTCTCGTCGCGTCGCACGTCGACGCGCAGACCCCTCGTGCGACGCCCGGTGTGATCCCACCCGGGCAGGGTTGCGCGTCGGAAACGTGTCCCGGCTTCGGGACCCGCACCGACGGGGTGACGCGCGAGTTCAGCCCTATCGTCAATCGCTGTGGCGGCGGAGGCGGCGTCTCGATCACCTACGGCGGTCTCACGCTGCAGACGCAAGCCACCGCAGGAGGACAGTGCCCGGCGAGTGTGACCGAGAAGCCGAGCTGCCCGGAGTCCAAGGCGAAGTCGGGTTGTTGCATTCTCTCATCGACGAACTTGCCCGAGCTTCGCTATCGACTGCGATGCCAGTGCACGCAACGGTCGTGGTGGACGCTCGGGATCGGCTGCTCGGAGCACGGCTGTCTCGAGGATGGGCCGCCGATCTTCGCCGGGTACTCGCTGAACTGCATGAAGGCGACCGCCTGTGGCGAGGATGCCCCCGCCGGCGGCTGCAACGAGCCTCCGGTGCAGCAGGCGCAGACCGGACCCTGAAGTCCGCGAAACGCTGACCCGTGTCCTTCCCACGCAGCGCGTGCCGCGCTGCGTGGGTTGACGATCGGCGATCGCCCCGCACCCTCCGGCGGAATCGAGTAGCGACCCGATTCGCACCAGCCTCCCTCGCCGAAAGCACAGCCATGAACCTCCGACTTCCTCTCTCCTCGTTGGCACTCATCGCGTTGATATCGCCTCTCGCGTGCGTCTGGATGAAGGACGAGCGTCGGGGCGACTTCGGGTCGCCTCGAAGCAACACGCGCTCGCCGACGCCCGGGCCGACGTCGACCCCGACGCCCCCCAGCAGACGGCCCATCGCCGACCCCTCGCCACTCTCACCGGAGTCGAGTCTCGAGTCGCTCCCTCGAGACGACCTGCGCTCGTTCCTCCGGAGCAAGCGGAACGCGTTCGAGACGAACGATGTCGGCGCCGTGCAGGCGGCGATCCAGGAGTTCATCGATCGAGCGGGACCGGGACTCGGGGACGATCTCCTCGACCTCCTGATCAACGGCGAGCTCGAGGAGATCGACATCGCGATCGCCCACGCGATGCTGAAATCGACGCTGACCCTCTGGCTCGCCATCGACGAGGAGCGACCCGACTGGTTCGGCTCTCGCGATGCGCTCGTGCAGATCCTGGTCGACGTCGTCGCCGGGGACTCGCGCTCCTGGGGGCCCCTTCACGACCTGCTCTTCATGGACGGTCTCGTCGGTCGCGAGCATCTCGAGCTCGTCGCCGACGCCGCGCGCTCGATGACCCTGCCGCGGGCCACCGGCCGACGTTGGGCGCAGTGGCTGAACGATCGAGCGCTCACCGCGGACGATGAGACCGGCCTGGTCGAGTGGACACGGTCCCCTCACGTCGAGCTCCGACGAGCGGGCTACGCGGCGCTCCTTCGCATCGACCCGGAACGAGTCACCGATTACACGGATCGTCTGGTTCACGGCGATCGTGCAGAGCGCAGCGCCCTGTTCGGCGCGCTCTGCGAGACCATCGCGGTCGACCGTCTGCCCTTCGTGCTCCTCGAGCTCCACGACCGCGGCGTCGACATCGATCTCACCGACGGGCTTCCGACCTATCTGCGCCGCACCGGTGGCGACGACTTCGGCGACCTCCTGTACCTGCACGGTGAAGGTCGCGACTCGGACCACTACCGACAACGCGCGATCGCCTCGGCGAGCCGCATCATCGAGGCGGAGAGCCCGAGCGTGTCCCTCACGCGGGAGCTGGTGCGCGCCTGCCTGTTCGATCCGGCTCCCGCGGTCCGCGGACAGGCGTTGATCACCCTCTCGCTCTGTTGGGATCATCGCGACCGGGAGGGCTTCGAGCGACTCGTGAAGCTCCACGCCGGAGGGCCCGAGCTGGAGAGCTGGGTCGAGTCGGCTCGCAGCAACTTCTCGCAACTCGAGGAGCTGCGGCAGTCCGGCTACCTCGGTCCGGCTAGCGCCGACGGCGAGCTCCTGTCCCGCGTGGAGAAGGAGCGCTGACGGCCTCCCGTTCCGGGCACGCCTCCTCTGTACCTCACCGCCCGCTTCGGTAACATGCGCGGTCCGCTTCCCCCGACGTCGACTCCGAAAGAGGATCCCTTGATCCACGACCGCCGATCCGACCGCGCTCCGGTCGCTTTCGAGCCAGTGGCGATCATCGGGTTGGGCGCGGCCTTTCCACGATCCGCCGACGATCCGGGCGTCGGGGGGGCGACCGAGCTCGAGGCGTTCTGGAACCTCGTGCGCGACGGGCGATCGGCCGCGCGCGTCGCGCCCGCGGGCCGCTGGACCCTGCCGGTGGAGCGCGCCTACTCCGCCCGCGTCGCCGAGTCCGATCGAGTCCACTCCGAGCGCGCCTGCTTCCTCGAGCGAACCCCTTCGATTCCCCAGTCCGTCGACGAGCGCTGGCGGGCGCGCGGCGTCGACCCGAGGGGGCTCGATCCCTCGATCGCGCTGACCGCGACGATCGGCGAGGAAGCGTTTCGACACGGACGCCTCGATCGGTTCGATCCGACGCGGGTGGGCGCGATCTTCGGGAACATCGTGCTGCCGACCGAAGGAGCGTCGGCCTGGTCCCGCGCGACGTTCGATCGAGCGTTGCGGGCGCAGCTTCCCGAGCTTCCCTTACCGCCGATCGAGGCGTCGCCGCTCGCCGATCCGCGCAATCGCTACGTCGCCGGGCTCCCCGCGCTCCTCCTCGCGGTCGGTCTCGGGATCGAGGGCCCGTCGTTCACGCTCGATGCCGCGTGCGCGTCGTCCCTCTTCGCGCTGCGTCTCGCCGCGCGGGAGCTCGCGGAGGGTCGACTCGACGCGGTGATCGCCGGGGGTGTGTCGCGACCCGATCCGCTCTACACGCAGATGGGGTTCTCCCAGCTCCGGGCCGTGTCGCCGACGGGCACTTGCTCGCCGTTCGATGTCGGCGGCAATGGTCTGGTCGTCGGTGAGGGCGGCGGACTGTTCGCGCTGCGTCGACTCGCGGACGCGGTTCGCGACGGCGATCCGATCCTCGGCGTCATTCGCGGCGTGGGACTCTCGAACGATGTCGGCGGCAGCTTGCTCGCTCCCGACTCGGAGGGCCAACTGCGCGCGATGCGAGAGGCGTACGCGCAGGCGGGTTGGCACCCGGAGGATGTCGATCTCATCGAATGCCACGCCACGGGAACCCCGCTCGGCGACACGGTCGAGGTCGAGAGCCTCCGTTCGCTCTGGTCGACCTCCGGCATCCGTCCGGGGCAGTACAGTTCAGAACAGTACATCTCAGGACAGTGCCGTTCAGGACAGTGCCGTTCGAGACAGTGCGTCATCGGCTCGGTCAAGTCGAACGTCGGTCACCTGCTCACGGCCGCCGGGGCGGCGGGCGTGGCGAAAGTGCTCCAAGCGTTCCACCACGAGACACTCCCCGCGACCGCGAGCCACACGACCCCGATCGCGGCGCTCGACGGAAGCCCGTTCCGAGTGCTGACGAAGAGCGAGCCCTTCCCACGCCGCGACGATCGCACCCCTCGTCGCGCGGCGGTGAGCGCCTTCGGCTTCGGCGGGATCAATGCGCACCTCCTGATCGAGGAGCCTGCGGCGACCTCGGTCGCCGAGAACCGGAGCCCGATCGTAGTGCGCGAGGCGACGACGGGAGCCGAGTCACGCTCCGACGACAGCGACGTGGTGATCGTCGGTCTCGGCCTGCGGCTCCCCGCAGCGACGACGACCGACGAGGCTGCGGCGCGGCTCCTCGGCGACGAG
>JAGQRC010000312.1 GCA_020425835.1 Planctomycetota bacterium
GTAGAGCGTCGTGACCTCGAAGAAGTCGGGGTCGTCGGACACCCGCACGACGACGTCGTGGTAGATCCGCGCGTTCATGTGGAACTGCCAGAGCAGGATTGCTCGGATCTCCGCGGTGCGGCCGAGATCGATCTGGACGTACTGCGTCCCCGGACCCAGCTCGAGGTAGCTTCCCTCGTGCGCTTCCTTGTCGCCGTCGGTGACGAGCTCGAGCTCGCCGACGATCGGGAAGTCATCGCTCGAGGTCACCGCCGCGCCCTTCGCGAGCTGCTTCGTTCCCTTCGGTGCGAGGAAGGGATCGCGCGGACCCTGGCGCGGCGGCTCGAGATGGTCGGACTTCGCGTGCTTCGGAGTTCCCTTGAAGGCGGGCTTCGGGAGCTCGAAGGCGAGTGCGACGAGAGGCTCCGCTTCGGGATCCGGGGCGGCGGACGTCGATGTCGCCGAGGAGCTCACCGGCGGTGTCGCGGTCTCCGGGCGGGATGTCGTCGATTCGGTCGGTGAGGAGGTCGGAGCGGACACCTCCTCCGTCGTCGCGGAGATCTTCGGCGACTCCGCACGAGGCGTCGACGGCGGGGGAGTCCGTGCTTCGCACGCGACCAGTGCGGCGGACCCCAGGATCAGGACGCGGAGGGATGCCCGGGAAGCGAGGGAGCGCGCGCGAGTCTTCATGAGTTCGTTTCCTTGGATGACGGAGCCATCGGCGTCGTGGGGCGCTTCGCCCGAGAGCGCGCCGTGACGAGAAGGAACAGGGTGCCGGCCACGACCAGAGCGAGTCCCGACCCACGGTGCAGATCGATGAGATCGTGCAGGCGATCCTGCCCGAAGTGCGAGTTCATCGCGAGCAGCATCGTCACCGTGCCGATGATGGCGCTCGCGAGGATCGACCAGCTGCACGCGCGGGCAAGGGGCGAGAGTGGCCGTGTCGCCCAACTCCATCCGACGAAGATCAGCGCGATGAGGAACACGGGAGCCAACGCGAGATGGACGATCAAGAGCTCACGACGCAGCCCTCCCGTCGCCCACCCGAGGTGACCCGTCCCGGCGACGACGATGGCCGCGAAGAGGGCGACTCGACCGATGATCTTCATTCGGACCCGCCCCGGGCGAACAGTCTCCGGCGAAGCGCCTCGACGACACCGGCGAGCAGGATCAGACCGAGCACCGCCGTCGCCGCCCACGCGAACCAGCGGAACTCGACTCGGCTGCCGGTGGCCGACTCCCACATGCTCACCAGCACCGGCTCGATCTCGAGAGAGGTCGCCATCTCCGTCGGATCGTTCGGATCGAGCGAGACCTGGCCGTGGAAGAGCGCTGCGGTCTCGGAGTGACAGTCGGCACACCCGCCGGATCCGAGTGCATCCCGGGCGGGCCGGACGTCGTGCGCGACGGGCCACCTCGTTCTCGTGCGCGACGCGCCCGCGGCGGGCGCGAACTCGATGATGCCGGTCGACGAGTGAACGCGGTCGTCGCGGAAGTAGCAGAGACCCCCGCCATCGATCGCGGTGGCGAGGCCGGCCCGAATCTGCTCCGGGGTGAGCGTCGTCGCGCCCGGCTCGCCGGGAACATTCGCGATGGACGCAGCGATGCGCGCGAGGGTCGCGGCGTCGACCGGATGGAGCTCTCCCTTCTCGATGGTCGCCCAGCCGGAGCTTCCCGCGACGCGGTAGGGCGTGATCACACCGTGCTCGTTCCGGGCGAAGATCGGTCCGATGATCGTCGGAGGATCCTCGAGCGATCGCGTTTTCGTCGCGATCCCGAGGCCGTGCGCCCGCGCGGTCTGCACCCGGTGCGGCACCGTTCGAGGTGGAGGACCGGAGTGACAGGTCGTGCACGACATCACCTCGAGGTGGAGCGGGGGCAAGCCGGCGTGCTCGGGGCGCGGCGCACCGAAGTGACCGCCCGCGTCACCGAGATGGCAACCGCGACAGCTGAAGCTCGCGACGTCCGGTCGACGGTCGGCCTCGGCCGGGGATCCGCGAACGATGTCGTGGTCGAGACCATTGCGGTGGCAGTCGACGCAGGTGAGGCCGGCGCGGAGGTGGACATCACCGTCGAGGAGCCAGTCCCGCGCTCGCGCGGTCTCGAGGCTCTCGTCGGTCGTCCATCGCTCGCTGTGGCAGAAGGCGCACCGGTCCGCGCTCGGTCGGCGGCGAATCGAGAAGTGCACCCGGTCCTCCGCATCGAACGCATCCGAACGATACTCGACGGTCGGTGGCGTCTGGCCGGAGCTCGCGGCATTCGGATCGAAGGGGTCGAAGTCGTCGGGCACCTCTCGCGCGCGACCGATCACGCGGCCGAGCCCCAGGGCGACCGTCGGGATCCAGCGAAAGTTCTCCGCGTCGAGCTGCTTCTCGGCCTGGCTCGGGTCGTGACGATCGCTCCCATCGTGACAGACCATGCAGTCGATCTCGAACGGACCGGAGATCGCCCATCGCGTGGCCGGCTCCAGCGCGGTCTCCGTCGGACGACCGGGCCAGGCGCCCGACGGCTGGTGACTTCCGAACCTTCGCGCGAGCTCCAGCGCGTCGACCCCCAACGACTGCGCCGAGAATCGCGCGGGACCCTGCCGCTCGGAGAGCGGGAGGACGGTTCCACTCGCGCGGTGGATCCAGAACCACGGCTCGCCCGGACGCCCATCGCCGGAGCCGGCGCCGCCGAAGTGCCAACCATCGTGAATGGTCGCGTACGCGTGGCACTTCCCGCAGGTCGCGCGTGGGGAGTAGGGCTTCGCGTCGGCGTTCCGCGGATCGATCGCCTCACCGTCGTGGTCGTACAGCGTGAGGCGATGGAAGTAGGGCGCCTGGCTGTCCGTGCGGAGCTCGTCCGCGGACCACGCCCAGGGCAGCACACACGCGACGACGACGAGCGCGGCGCGGAATCGACCGAACATCAGGAGACCCGGAAGTCGCTCGGGTCGAACTCCAGACGTCGCTGTGCTTCGACGGCTTCGTTGGCGCGGAGCACGGAGACCGCCGTCTCGAACCCGACCTCCGGAGGGCAGCTCAGAGGCGTGCCGGTTCGGATCGCGTTGAAGAAGTTCTCGAGGTGGAGGAGATGCGGCGGCTTCTTGCTCTCCTCGAGGAGTCGTTGACCCTCGGGATCCTTCTTCCCATCGGCGCTCAGGGTCTGCCCGATCTTGAGCTCGATCGCGTCCTTGCCCATCTGCGCGACCGTCTCCGACTCGTCCTCCCACTCGCGACGCTTCGCGGTGCGCTCCCGGAAGAGGTGACCGCGTCGAGGATCCTCCGAGATGACCATCGAGCCCTCGTCGCCCATGAAGGTCTCGTAGTAGTCGCCGTGGCTCGTCGTGTTCAGCACTTGGTACGAGCCCCGGACGAGGCCGGCAGGGGTCGCGTACTCGTAGATCGCGAAGACGTTGTCGTACCACTCGCGATGCTTGTCCTGGTAGTAGTCGATGCCTCCGCTGGCCATGAGCGCGTGAGGTGGCGTCTTCAGCACCCAGTTGAAGATGTCGACCTGGTGCGAGCCGAGATCGGCCATGATTCCGCCCGAGTACCTCCGGTACCATCGCCAGTTGCGGAAGTGCTCCATGGAAGCGTAGCCGTGGCGAGCGAGCGTCTCCGCATCGAGCGTGTGCTTCTCCGGCCAACCCAGCTCCAGGGCGCCGTACCGGTTCCACTGACCGTAGACATGGGTGATCCGGCCGAGCACCTTGTCCTTCTCGACCAGCTTGAGGAGATGCCAGTACCGCGGATTGCTCCGACGCTGGTGACCGATCTGGAGCCGCTTGCCGGACTCGCGCGCGGCGACGACCATCGTGCGAGCGGCGTCGATCGAGTTCGCCATCTCCTTCTCGCAGTAGACGTGCTTGCCCGCGGCCAAACAGGCATTGGTCTGCTCGGCGTGGACCCAGTCGGGAGTCGCGATGATGACCGCGTCGAGGTGGGGCTCCTTCGCGAGCATCTCCCGATAGTCATCGTAGACGTTCACCTGATGATCGTACTTCGACAGGATGTTCGCGGCGTAGCTCTGATGGTAGGGCCAGACGTCGCAGACGGCGACGAAGCGGATCCCCGGGATCTTGACGCACTTCGTCAACAGGTTCCGGCCCTGGCTCCCGGGACCGATGATCGCGACCGCGAGCTCATCCGTGTGGCCGGCGGAGTCCTGGCTCTCCAGCGCCCAGAGCGACGGGTCGTCCATCCACGCCGTACCGAGGAGGAACCCCGCGCCGGCGGCGGCGCCCTTCACGAAGTCGCGTCGCGACACGCGGGCAGGGTCTCGGGTCGTCTCGTCACTCATGCCGTCTCTCCTCGTGTCGTGTTCGGGTCCTCGAGAGTCTCGCACTTCAGAACCACCACGCGGTCCCGGCCGGCTCGGAGATGATCACACCTCGGAGGTAGGCGACCGCCTTCTCGAATCCCTCGCGTACGCTCATCAGGCTGTCCTCGTGCTCGATGGAGATGACCCCGTCGTACCCCTGAGTGCGGAGCATGCTGACGAAGGGCTTCCAGAACTCGTCCCCATGGCCGTAGCCGCAGGTGCGGAACACCCAGCTGCGACCGCGGAGATCGCCGTAGCTCTTCGCGTCGAGTCCGCCGTTGACCCGCATTCGATGCGGATCGATGCCCGTGTCCTTGCCGTGCACGTGGAAGAGGCAGCCCGCCTCGCCGAGTACCCGTGCCGCCTCCACCGGATCGATGCCCTGCCAGAAGAAGTGGCTCGGGTCGAGGTTCGCGCCGAGCGCGTCGCCACAGGCGCCGCGCAGTCGGAGGATCGTCTCCGGGTTGTAGACGGAGAATCCCGGGTGCGCCTCGAAGGCGATCTTCACCCCTTCGTCGGAGGCCTGCTGCGCCTTCGCGGTCCAGAACGGGATCAGCACCTCGTTCCACTGGTAGTCGAGGATCGCCTCGTACTCCGGCGGCCACGCGCAGGTCACCCAGTTCGGCTGGCTGTCGTTCGCGCTGCCGCCGGGGCAACCGGAGAACGTGATCACCACGTCGGTCCCGAGCTTCGGCGCGAGCCGGACCGCGATGTCGTGGTCGCTCTCGTGCACGGAGCGGAGTGCGGGGTCGGGGCTGACCGGATTGCCGTGGACCGCGAGTCCGATGATCTCGAGTCCCCGCCGCCGGCAGTCTTCGATGATCGTCCGTTGCTTCGACGCGTCGTCGAGGACCTCGGCCGGGTCGAAGAAGGGCTTCCCGGGATAGGCGCCGACCGGCAGCTCGATCGCCTCGAGACCGAGGCTCTGGCAGTAGTCGAGCGCTGCATCCCAACCCATCGATCCTAGGCCCGCCGCCATCACTCCGAGTCTCATCGCGCCGGGACCTCCAAGCCTTCGATG
>JAGQRC010000313.1 GCA_020425835.1 Planctomycetota bacterium
CGACCGCGCGAGTGCTCCGGAGATACCCGAGCTCGATGCTCTCCACGAACAACAGGCCGAGCGCGCCGGTGGGGATCGTGTCGATCGTGACGTCGTGCACGCCCGGCGCGAGGACTCCCGGAATCTCGAACGTCGCTCCGAACGGACCGATCCCGTTGTGCTCGAGATCGCCGACGATGGTGCCGTCGATCGCGACGCGGAGGTGATGGTCCGGCGTTCCGAGCGGATCCGCGGTCACCGCCTCGCCCGATACGGTCAAGGTCGCGGCGGCGCCCCAGTGCGCGTCGTGGATCGCGATCGGGAAGCTCGCGAAGTCACCGGCGACGGCCGTCGTGACCAGCAGCGTGTCGAAGAAGTGGTCTCGCCCTTCTCCGTCGATCAGCGACGCGACGTACAGCGCGTTGTCGGCTCTCGTCGACCGGGCCGGAGTCGTGTCGAGGGGCGTTGCGACGCTCCACTGCGTACCGTCGATCTCCTCGAGCGCGAGCCCACCCGTCCCGTCGGTCCGAACCGTGTAGACCTCGGTGGTGTCCGGGATGATCGAGGGCATCGTCGGAGCGACGAAGAGGATCGTGTCGCCCGGGTCGAAGGTTCCGTCCGCGCCGCCCTCGATCGTGAACGGCCACGGTTCACCGAGGCGTTCCACGCTCAGGCGGGAGATCGGACCGGTGGCGTCGACTCCGACCCGTGCGAGATCCATCGCGTCGACACGGATGACACCGGACGAATCCACCCGCAGCGCAGCGCGACTCGCAGCGGGTGCCGCAGTGCTCGCCGGAGGTGCGGCCGGTGGTCCGGTCGGCGCCGCGACGAGCGCGGCGCTCGCCGACGCGCTTCCCAGCGACGGTGTCGCGCGTCCGATCGTCGACCGGTGGCCGAAACGGTCGATGAGCACCAGCTCGTAGCGGGTCGAGACGGAAACGGGGCGTGGGTCTCGGCACGTGTACCGGTCGCCCGCCGCGCCGCCGCGCGCGGGAACGACGGGGCTGGTCCAGGCGAGCCGATTCCGATCGTGCCGCTCGACCTGGAAACCGGCGACTCGCCACTCGGCGTCGGTCATCCACTCGACGTCGCAGCCCGCGGCCTGCGTGACCGCGCGGAAGTCGCGCAGCACGACCGGTGTCGTCGTTCCCCATTGCACGAATCCAGGATTCACCGTGCCGGCGCTGTTGTCGTTCTCGCCGGCGGGCCCTCCGAACCCGGTCCCGTTGGTGTCATCGTCGTACGGGTCGATGACGATGGGCTCGACCGCACCGTTCGTCTCGACGTTGAACGCGAGGTTGGCGTTGGTGTCGAAGAACTGGAGGGACGAAAGGGTGTGCGGGTCGTCGTTCCCGTCGATCCGCAGCAGTCGTCCGCCGGGCGCTCCCTCGTCGAAGAAGGTGTGGTCGAGTCGGTCGATCGCGTCGACGAAGGGGGTGTCGATGATGTGCAGGCCGTTGGTGTCGGTGTATCTCACGTAGGCGTAGGCGGCGCGCACCCTCCCTCCCGGTTGGATCGTGAACGCGTAACGCCCCGGTGGAGCGACGCTCGTGATCAGCGCGAGATCCCCGGTCGGTGAGGCGTCGCCGAGCAACTCGAGGAGACCTCCCGCCTCGACCGCGAGTGCCGATCCGTTGCCGAGCGAGAGGGTCGAGCCGGGCTGGACGTCGAGAGTGCCACGGACCCGCGCATTGCGGAGGACGGAGACGGCGCGACCGTCGTCGATGCGGAACGTGCCGTCATCGACGACGAGATTCTCGCCGATCTCGAGCTCGGACATCGCGGTGACGCGCGTGCCGTTCTCCACTCGGACGGTGGCGAAGTCCGCGGTGCCGGTGGCGACGATTCGGCTCGTCGATCCTCCGTCGAACACGACGCGCTGGCTCGAGGCCACATGGGTGCCGTCGCTCGTCCAGTCGCCGCCCACTCGCGTATCGCCGCCCGAGGGATCGACGTCGATCAGAGTGCCCCCGAGCGTCACGTCGTTGCGCACACTCAGTGACGCGTCGCCGCAGTCCACGATCCCGCGTCGGTCGATCGTGAGACTCTCGACGTTGTGTGCTTGCCCCACGTTGCTGAGGAGGACGAGCCCACGGGAGATCGTGAGGTCTCCGCATCGGATGTCGGCCGCGAGTATCAGCGGGCTCAGCAGCGGTTTGTCGCAGACGATCTCGCCCGCGAAGTCGACCGGGAGGAAGACCGCGGCGATGTCGAAGATCGACCCCCGACGGAAGTGGATGCGACCCGGCCCGACGATCGCAGTCGGATCCTCGATCGCGAGGTCGTCCCGAATCTCGACGGTCTCGCCGACGAGGGTCAGCGTGCCTCCGGTCTGGATCACGAGGTCCTGGCAGCGAGCGGTCCCGGTGAGCACGGGGTATCGCAGGAGTCCGCTCGGCACGAGAACATCGTCGTTGGTGTTCGGTACACCGGCGGTCCAGTTCGACGCGTCGAACCAGTCGTCATCGACGGCGCCGGTCCAGGTGGTCGCTCCCCGGGCGACCGAAGTCGCCAACGCGATGCCCAGCATCATCAAGGTCAGCCCGAACGATCGACCGCAGTATCGCATCCGTCACCTCCGAACGGATCTTCGGGTCTGGCGCGGGTCCGTGAGTTCCGTAATTGTCCGCGGGGGAACCAGTCCGCTCGGGGTTTCTCACCCCGATCCCTTCGTTGCCCTGTCCGCGCGCGACCGATTCGCCGATAATCTCGCGCCCAAGGAGGCGATCGATGTTTCTCGAAACTCGCGATCCGACTCGTCGGTTCCGCTCCGCGATCCTCGCAGTTCCCACGCTCGTCGGGACGGGCACGAGGGCGGACCCCGCATGGCGCCGGGACACGGAACAGGGCTGGACCAATGCCGACCGAGCGATTCCCAGCACCCCCGAGCGGCTGCTCGCCGAGTCCGATGAGGCGTTCGCGGCGGAGCGCTACGACGAAGCGGCGTTGGGCTACCGGCTCCTGATCGACTCCCACCCTTCCGCAGAGCAGGTGCCGCGAGCGTACGTCCAGCTGATGGAGTCGCGGTTTCGATCGAAGGACTACGACGAATGTCTCGAGGTGATCGACGCGATCCTCGCGCGAAAGCCGGACGCGGAGACGGTCTCGTTGGTGATCCGACGGAAGTACGAGATCGGGACGGCCTATCTCGCCGGGGCGCGACGCCGCGTGTTCGGGATCTCGGTCAGCGCCGAGGATGAGGGCATCAGCGTGCTCGACTCGCTGGTCGAGCGGTTCCCCTATCAACCGTACTCGGATGATGCGCTCTACCACATCGGCGCGCACTTCCAGAACCGTGAGCAGTACCTCGACGCCGAAGTCGTGTACGAGCGGCTCATTAGGGACTATCCCCAAAGTGATTGGGCGAGCCTGGCCGAATACCAGATCGGAGCCTCGGCGCTCAGCCGGTTGAAGGGAGTGGAGTACGACTTCGCTCCGGTCGACGAGGCCGAGCGACGCTTCCGCCGCTACCTCCGCCTGCACCCGGGCGGCGACCGGGCGGAGGCGGCCGATCGGGGGCTGACGACGGTCAGCCGGCTTCGCGCCGAGAAGCTCTTCGGAATCGCCCAGTTCTATCAACGGGAAGGGAAGCCCACCGCGGTCCGGACCTACCTGCAGCGATTGCTGCGGGACCACCCCGAAGCGCCGGTTGCCGACAAGGCTCGAGACCTGCTCCGCAAGATCACCGCGCGGAGCGAGCCGACTCCCGAGGAACCCGAGGGAGAGCAACCGTGATGCGAGGTGTGTGCGGGATCGGACTGCTCGTCGCTTGTCTCGGGTGCGGATACTCGTTCGGCTACCGGCTACCGGATGGCGTGCGAACCCTGAGTGTCCCGACCTTCGACAACCAGACTTTCCCTCTCCGGCGAGAAGTGGAGTTCGATCTGACCCGTGCGGTCCGACGCGAGCTCCTGCTGGGCACCGACGCGGACGTGGTCAACGGTGACCGTGCCGACGCCGTCCTCCACGGCACCATCCGTCGCTTCGACGAACGGGTGTTGTCCGAGGGACGGAGCGACGTGGTCCAGGAGTCCAGCATCCTCGTCGAGGTCCGAGTGAAGTTGGTGAAGTCCGTCGACGGGAGCGTTCTCTTCGACCAGGTCATCTCCGACCATGCCGCCTTCTCGGTGGTGGCGGGGGAGACGGTCGACGACGCTCGACGCGAGGCGATCAACGAAATCGCCGAGCGCCTCGTGGCAGAACTCGAAGCCTGGGAGTGAGCCGTCTCGCCGTTTCGCGGTGAAGCGCCCTCCCTCGAAAGGGCGCGTCGATCGTGAATGGCCCGTTGCCTCCGGCTCAACCGGAACGTCCTCCGACCTCTCGCGTGGTCGGCATTCTGCTGCTCTTCCTCGCCTTCGTCCTGTTCTTCGTCATCCCCGTCGGTCGCGGCGAAGCGCAGCAGGACTACTCCCGAGTCCGCGAGGCGCTCCGCAACGGCGAGATCGAATCGATGACCGTCGTGGTCGCCGAGAATCGGATCCACGGCCAGTTCGCCCCCAAGGCGCCGGGGGAGACGGGCGAGGGTTTTCGAACCGTCGTCCCGACCGACGACCTGCTGACCGAGATCCTCGGCGAGGTCGAGACGTACAACCGTGAGCACCCGACCCGGGCGATCGCGGTGCAGGTCCAGCCGCGCGCCAGCGCCTACTTGATCGCGATGATCCAGATCCTCCCGTGGCTCCTGATCGGTGGGATCATCATCGCTCTCGTCTGGCGACATCAGAAGATGGTGGGGAGCGGCAACGGTCACTCGTTCGGCAAGAGCCGCGCACGGCTGGCGACCCCGGGGGGCAAGGTCACCTTCGCGGATGTCGCCGGCGTCGAGGAAGCGAAGGACGAGGTCTTCGAGGTCATCGAGTTCCTCCGCGATCCGGAGCGCTTTCGTCGGCTCGGCGGACGGATTCCGCGCGGCGTCCTGCTCGTCGGTCCGCCGGGAACCGGCAAGACCCTGCTGGCCCGCGCGGTCGCCGGCGAGGCGGGCGTCCCGTTCTTCTCGATCTCCGGCTCCGACTTCGTCGAGATGTTCGTCGGCGTCGGTGCGTCCCGAGTTCGAGACCTGTTCCGCCAGGCGCGAGAGCACGCGCCGTGCATCGTCTTCCTCGATGAGATCGACGCGGTCGGCCGGCGTCGTGGAGTGACGGCGGCCGGAGGCTCGGAGGAGCGGGAGCAGACGCTCAACGCGATCCTCGTCGAGATGGACGGTTTCGAGTCCGACTCCGGGGTGATCGTCGTGGCGGCGTCCAACCGACCCGATGTCCTGGATCCGGCCCTCCTGCGACCGGGCCGCTTCGATCGAGAGATCACCGTCGACTTGGCGGACATG
>JAGQRC010000314.1 GCA_020425835.1 Planctomycetota bacterium
CATTGCCGAGTCCCTGGGTGACGTCAAGAGCCTCGCGGAGTCGTGGAACCATCTCGGTCTGGTCTCGCGCATGTCCGGCCACGATGAGCGGGGTCGCGACGAGTTCGAGCGCGCGCTCGCGTTGTTCCGAGAGTGTGGGGACGCACGCGGGATCGCGGCGACCGCGATTCGACTCGGAGTGCAGGACCTTCGGTGCGAACGACATGACGCTGCGCATCGTCTCTTCATGGAAGCGCTGGACGTTTCGCGGAGCTGCGGGGATCGCGTGAGCGAAGCCATGGCGCTCACGAGGCTCGGACGACTCGCGCATCGCGAGAGCCGACTCGAGCTCGCGCGCGAGCTCTACGAGCGGGCCCTCGAGATCCACACCGCCATCGGGAGCCCGCTGTGGCAGGTCCACGGCGAGACGAGTATCGCCGCACTCGAGACGCAACGGGGCAACCTCGACGCGGCGGATGCCCACTGTCGTCGCGCGGTGCAGATCGCGGAATCGCTCGAGCACGTGGCGAGTCTCGCCGATGCGTTGCACGTCCGCGGAAGCCTGGACATCGAGAGGGGGAGTGTCGCTTCGGGTGTCCGCACGATCAGCACGTCGTTGAACCTCCGTCGAACGGGGGCGGGGCGTTTGCCTCCCCACGAGCAACGCCGGCTCGATGCGCTCCTCGAGCGCGCTCGCGCGGTGATCGGCGCGGAGTTCGAGTCGGCCTGGGCCGCTGGCGAGACCGATCGATGGCAGGACTGCGTTCGCAGGATCTCGAGCCCGGGGTGACAGCCTGCCCGACTGCCGGAGCCGGAGTCGCCGTCGGCACCTTCCCGAGCTTGCGGTCTCGAACGGCCGGGTTCTTCGACTTGCCGGGAACTCCAACTTGCCCAGTGTTCCGACGGCGGGGATAGTCGAGTCTCGTCTCGCCGAACTCCTCTCGCGGAGCGGCGACGGAGACAGAGTCGCCGAGGGCCGGCGTTTCGCCCACGAACTCCTGTGTCCGCACGAGAAGGAGCATCCGATGCGCCCGCGATTCATGGTCCGTCTCGTCCTCCTCTCCATCCTGTGGCCCCGCGTCGTCCTCGCTCAGGATGTCCTCCTCCTCGAGCTCGGTTCCCCGGCCAACCACGTGTCGCGCGACGCCGTCATCGCGAGCGGGGGAACGCCGCTCGTGACCACCGCGGTGACCACGTTCAACAGCATGCTCGGCTCCGGCGCGTGGGACGTGGTGATCGTGGAAGCTCCGTCAGGGTTGTTCACCGATACCGCCGACCTCGAGACCTACATCGCGGGCGATGGGAAGGCGCTGGTCCAGTACTCGAACTTGGACGTCGCACCGGCCAGTCTGCGATCGGCGTTGGGAGTGGCCTCCGCCTCGGATCGCGCGATTCCTCTCGCGATCCACCCGACCGGGCACCCCGCGCTGTCCGGCGCGGTCGTCGATGTCGTCGACCTCGGTGCCGGCGACTACGGCGACGACCTGACACCGACCGGCAGTGGAACCCTCGTCGCGACCAGCCGTCCGGGAGGCACCGGACGTGGGCTCATCGTCGCCGCCAACGAGGACCGCACCCTGTGCGTCGGCCAGGAGTGGGAGACGCTCGACGAAGCCCAGGCCGAAGCGGCATGCGCCGAGTTGATCGAATACCTCCTCGATCTCTCCCCGACGGTGTGCGCGCCGGTCGAGAATCTGCTCTGCACGATCGATTGTTCGTCCGGAGACGCGGAACTCTCGTGGACGAACGGAGGCGTATACACCGACGTCGAGATCGACGGCGTGTCGATCGGCGTCGCCACCGCGGCGGCGCGGCCACTCGTGCCGGGAGCGACGACGTTCTCCGTGGTCGGCGTGTGCGGCGCGGATCGTTCGGTGCCCCGGCTCTGCACGGTGGAGGTCCCGGACGACGAGTGGCACGTGGTCTGGGCTGCGGAAGAGGCGTCGAGCGTCGACAGCGTCACGGCACTGACCGATGCGCTCGATCGGCTGTCGCTCCCGTACGGTGTCGTCGATACGCTTCCCACCTGCCCGCTCGGCCCGGGTCACGTGATCTGGTGCGCTACGGGTACCTACCCCGACTCGCACCCTCTGACCGTCGCCGAAGGAAGTCTGTTGGTCGACCATCTCGAGTCGGGCACGGCGGTCTACTTCGAGGGCAGCCGGGCTTGGACGAGCGGTCCGGTCACCGAGTTCCAGTCGTACGATGGCGTGGCGCCGGGCGCGATCGCCGGCGACGACACCTTGGTCGGACTGGTCGGCTTCGACGTGTTGGGAGCTCAGCTCGCCGGGCTCGACGCGAGTTACACGTCGGACCAGCTCGCCGACCAGACCGACCGCATCGAGGCCTCCACGGTGGACGCGGCGGGAGCCGACGCGGGCGTCGCATGGCGCAGTGATGGCTCCGTAGGAGGCGGGAACTACGGGGTTGCGGTCTTCTACGACACCAGCCCGGGCCTCGGTCACGTGTTCAGCAGCTCGTTCGAGTTCGGCGGCTTCGATGGCGATCGTTCCGCCTATCTGCAGCGCATCCTGGACGCCTTCGCTCCGCCGCCACTGACTCTCAATGCTCAGTACGACTGCGAAGCACACGCGGTCGCCATCGATTGGACTCTCGACGGCGGATCGTCGGTCACCTCGGTCCGCTGCCTTCGCGACGGGTTCGATCTTCCCGGCTCACCCTTTCCGGCCGGAACGCTGTCGGTCGTGGACTCCTCGCCGCCCGTCGGTCTGGTGACCTACTCCGTGCAGGTGGCCTGTTCACACGGTGGTGTGTCGAGCGCGCTCTCGATCGACGTCGACACCAACCCGTTCATCCCGGGCAACGTCATCCTCGACCTCGAGGGTGCCGGCGCCATCGACAGCTCGGCGGTCCTCGCGTCCGCGTTCGACGCGTTGTGCGTCGACTACCTGACCGTAACGGATGTCGATGATCTGCCGTGCGGCGTCTTCACGTCGAGCCAGTGTGTTTGGGTCCTCTGCGGCACGTACCCCGACAACACCGCCCTGAGCCCGAATCAAGGCGTCGACCTGAAGGCCCTCGTCGAAGCCGGGGGCAGCGTCTACCTGGAGGGCGGGGACGTCTGGGGGAGCGACGTGCCGACGGCGTTCTCCGCCGTCGACGGTGTCGCCGACATCGGAATCGACGACGGCGATGACAGCTTCGAGGGGATGGTCGGCGTCGACTACCTCGCGGCGCTGCTCGGTGGCTTGGATGCACCGTACGTCCAGGACCAGTCCACCGACGACTCCACGGATCGGCTGGTCCCCGCCGTGAACGATCTCCTCGGGTCGAACGCCGGGCTCATCTGGTTGGACGATGGCTCCGGCGGCGGCGCGGGATACGGCACCGGCGTGTACTACGCCGGCGACGACGGAGGGCGAGTGATCTCGGTCTCCTGGGAGTTCGGCGGCTACGGCGGGGACCCGGTCCTGTTGCTCCAGCGCTACCGCTCCGCGTTGTGCGAGGGAGCGGTCGACATCATCTTTCGCCGCGGCGACGTCAACGGCGACGAAGCGTTCGACATCGCGGATGCGATCGCAATCCTGAGCTTCCTCTTCCCGAATCCTCCGCCCGGTGAACCGCTCCCGTGCGCCGACGCGGGTGACACCAACGACGACGGCTTCGTCGACATCGGTGATGCGATCTTCGCACTGTCCGCGTTGTTCTCGGGGGGGCGGCTCCCCCCGAGTCCGGGAGCGATGGATTGTGGCGAGGACCCGACCGCGGACGCACTGGCTTGCGTGTTCTCGCCGTGCATCTGACGCGGGCAGGGGCGGACGAGATCGGGGAGGTCGCGGGTCCGGACCGCATCGGTACCGACACGGCGCTTCTCCGGGGCGGTCCCGAGCGCGAGCCCGGCATTCCCGGTCCCTCGGCGACCCCGTCCTCTTGGTCAATCGCACCCACCGAACTCGGCGCAGTCGAGATCGTCGAGCGTCGGATCGCCGCCGCAGATCCCGCGCGGAGCCGGAGGGAGCGCGCCTCCGGTGAACAGAGCGCTCAGCGTGTAGATCGGGTCGCCGACGTCGAGTGAACCATCGTCGTTGGCATCTCCCGCGTCGGCACAACTCAGCGGGCCGGCGCCACCGAACAGTGCCGACAGCGTCGTGATCGCGTCGCCGAGGTCGAACGCTTCATCGCCGTTCGAGTCGCCGCGTCGAAACGGCGCGGAGAGCGCGGGTCCCCGCGGTGCGACCGATTCGACCTGCAACACGCTGCTGCCGTCGAGTCCCCACGTCGCTTGTGTCTCGATGAGTAGCGTTCCACCCGCGGGCACCGCGGGTCCTGTCCACTCGACGAACTCGCCGGCGCCCAACACGGCCGTGCCGAGCGGAACGTACGTCAATGTCGCATACGCGTCACTCTGTGGGGCGAGGTCCTCGAGCGTGAGCGCACTCGCGGCGAGGCGGTAGCCGACCGTCACCTGTACCGGTTCGTCGAGCCCCCCGGTCGTCTCGCTGCGGTTGAAGACGCGAATCGTGCTCTCCACGCCATCGGTACCTTGGTGTGCTCCCGCGTTCGTGGTCGGCACAGGGGCCGTTGCCGATGGGCTGCCCGCCGTACCCCAGTGCTGTCCCAACCTCCGGACCGGGCGACCCTCGGTCTCGAGGAAGGCGACCACGATGTACTGGCCGGGGAGGATGGGATCCGAGGGATCGCTCCACTGCACCGTCGTGCGGCCGGTCTCGGCATCGCTCGTGACCGTCGCCGACGAGCCCCACGGAACGAGGTCGTTCCCCTCTTCGAGTCGGCGGGCGAGGCCGATACCCGTCGCCTCGCCCGCGATCTCGATCTCGAAGCTCGTCTGCGGTTCACCGGTCGCGTTGCAGAGGAATGTGAAGCAACGGTCCGGTGGAGTGACCGCGACTCTCTTCACCGGTTGAGGATCGGGATTCGGTCCGCTCGGTTCGGTCGGGCAGACGGTTCCTTCCACCCCGTCCACCGAGTACCAGAAGAGCGGCGCTAGGAGGTGGACCCACGCGTCGGCCTCGCAATCGTCGATGGTTCCATCTCCGTTGGCGTCGACGGCGAGCGCCGAGAGCCCCGAGACGTTCAAGCACTGACTGAACGCGTACGGGTAGATCGAGTACGGCACACAGTTGCCGGTGGCGTCCCGGTACTGAGGCCCACCGTAGCTCCGGTGACTCGCGTCCGCGGAGGTCAGGATCACGCTGCCGGGAGGGAGGGCCCAATCATCCTCGGCGAGGAGTCCACCCGAGTAGCACGAGTTGATGAGAGCGCAGACCGGAATGTTCTTGGCCGCGATCTCTCGCATGTGGGCATCGAGCTCTTCGCGGCTCAGCCAACCCGCGGACGAGTCCG
>JAGQRC010000315.1 GCA_020425835.1 Planctomycetota bacterium
GGGATCGCATCGGTGGCGAAGACGTCCTCGGCCAGCGTCCGTCCCACCGCACCATCCAGCGGGACATCTTCGGGAGGAAGCGGTGTGAGCCGCGCGAGGATCTCGTCACGAACCACGGCCAAGGGCTGGAGCGTCATCGCGCCGAATCCCGGTTGGCGTCGTTCGCGCGGCGTTTCATCGACACGTCCTGTGGTCCGGTCATCTCCTGCACCCAGTAGAAGTATTCCTTGAACCCCTCCTCGATCGGGAGGATCAAGAGTTCGGGGCAGTCGTAGGGGTGGAGCTCCTTGAAGCGCTCCTCGAACCCACCCATGCTGACCGGCGCCGTCTTGATGAGCAGCACCACTTCCGACTCGTCGCAGATCTCACCCTTCCAGCGATAGAACGATCGCACACCGGGGACGATGTTGACGCAAGCGGCCAACCTCTCCTCGACGAGCGTTCGGGCGAGATCGGCGGCATCGTCGGCGCGAACGGTGGAAACACAGAAGTAGATCATCGTCGAGCTCGGTTCCTCGTTCTCTGGGGGACGAATCGACAGCGCGCATTATGCCCGATCGACTCGTCGTGCGTACGTCGACTTTCGAGCGTGTCGTCGGGCGGCGGACGTCGACGGGATGGGGTCGGCGCGAGGCTCGGTGGACGAGAAGATCGCGGATTCGTCGCGGAAGTGGCGACAGGACGCCATCGGAGGTGGACGCCGGTCGCAGCCTCGGCCCTTGCCCGCTCGGCGCGTTCTCGGCTAACTTCCCGATCCAGATTCCGGCGGGGGCGACGTTGAGATGGCGGTGAGTTCGGGCGATGGGATGGCTACGTCTCCATCCATCGGAGGGCGAAGAGCTCGCCCCCGAGATCCAGTATCGAGAGGTGACCGAGGACGGGCTCGTCTTCGGCCGATCGGCCCGCGTCACGTGGTCGATCGATGACGGTACCGTCTCCCGTCGCCACGCTCGGTTCTTCCGCGATGGCAACACCGACTACGTCGAGGATCTCGGTTCCACGAACGGCACCTCGGTCAACGGTCGGCGCATCGCGGGAGCGAGACCTCTCGCCGACGGCGACCAGATCGGCGTGGGGGATCGGCGGTTCACGTACGAGCTCCTCGCCCCCGTGCATCTCGCGGAGACGCCGGTGCCCACCGGCGCGTCGACCTACACGATCGAAGCGGAGTCGAGTCGGTCGCCCGCTCCCGCGACTCCGCCCGGACCGGTCGTCACGGATGCCGCTCCCGTTCTGACCGACACGACGCGTTGGACCTCCGTCGAGCTCGTCGGTCGCGGTGGCATGGGAGAGGTCTACCGCGCGATCGATCACGATCTGGGGTGCGCCGTCGCCATCAAGCGGCTCCGTCGTCGGGACGACGGGAGTGATCGGATCCTCGAGCGTCTCCACGTGCGCGAGGCGGCGATCGCACGGACGATCCAACACCCCAACGTCGTGACGGTCCTCGAGGACGGCGTGCACGAGGGCGATCCCTACATGCTCCTCGAGTGGATCGAGGGGCCCACCTTCGACCGCTACCTCACGATCGGCGCGGCGACCGGTGGAGCGCCGTCGATGGGGGAGAAGGTCGAATGCCTGCGACAGGTCGCGCTCGGGCTCGCCGCCGCGCACCGCGCCGGCGTCGTCCACGCCGACCTGAAGCCGGCGAACATCCTTGTCTCCCCCTCCGAAGATCTGTCGAAGGTCGACAACCTCTCGATCCTCGAGTCTCCCGACCACCCCGCGGGCATCGCCGATGAAGTGGCGGTCGACCCCGATCTCGAGGAAGAGATCGCCCGCCGGCTCGGCCTTCCCGAGGTTCCCGACTTCGACTCGATCGCTTTCGTCGGACGCGAAGGAGAGCTCGCGCTGTTGGAGGCGTTTGCCGACGAACTCGTGCAGCCGCGCGCGGGCGCGGCGGCGCCGGGGTTCCTCTGGGTGATCGTCTTCGGCGAGCGAGGGTCGGGGAAGGCGCGGCTGTGCGATGAGCTGCGCCTGTCGCTCGCTGCACGACAGCGATCGGTCGAGCTTCGGGTCACCGATGACGGGACGTTGCCACCTTCCGACTTCCGAGGGTTGTGGGTCAGTCTCGTCCCGCCGCTCCTTCCCGATCTGCCGGAGCTCCTGGAGCGGTACGAACTCGAGCGCGCGGCGGGCAGGGTTCGGGAGCTCTACCTCAAGCCCTTCCTCATCGGGCAATCGATCCGCTTCGTCGAGCGCATCGTGCAGCACGCGCGCTCCGCGCGCGCCTTCGTCGAGTGCGTCGACATCGAGACTCGCGGCAATCCGGCCCGGCTGGTCGAGCGACTTCGCGGTTCCTTCGAGAGCGGCGCTTGGGCTCTGAGCGGTCATGGGTATCGGTTTCGTCCGGACGCGCTCGGCATGGATGACATCGCGATCGCCAAGCGACTGCTCACGCGCCTCGAGTCGGAGGAGAAGGGGCTGCGCGACCTCCTCGTCGCGATCGCGCCGATCGGCGGGAACCTCGACTTCACGACGATGGTGGCCGCCAGCGGCATGCCGTCGGCCGGGCTCTCCTATCTGGTCGAGTACGCGGTGCGCGAGGGCTACCTGCGTCGAGACCGCCGGGGGGACTGTTCCATCGTCGTCGAGCCGTTGCGCGCTGCCCTCGATGCCCGGGTCGATCCCAAGACGCGCGCGAAGATCGCCAAGCGTGCCCTGCCGTCGATGCACGTGCGCATGGACGCGGGTGACGTGCCGGCCTCGCTGCACCTCCGGATCGGGCGGCTGGAGGCGGGGATCGGACATCTCGAGCGCGCGTTCCTCGCCCTCCTCGCCGGCGCGGTGCGGGCGCGCGAAACGTACGAGCGCGACGAGTTCCTCGCGTGTATCGACGAGGCGCGGGCGCTCTACCGCACCACCGCATCGAAGCGCTCGCTGCAGCGGGCGATGGGGCTCGCGCTCGAGTCGTACCTCGGCGACGAGGGGCGAGGCTACAGCGGGCTCGAGCGGCTTCGTCGACTGCCGATCGCGGTGCGAGTGCACCTGACCGACTTCGGGATCGCGCGGAAGCTCGTCGAAGGGGAGACGACCTCCCAGGACGACGATGGTCAACCTTGGGGCACCCCGCGCTACATGTCCCCGGAGCAGGCCAAGGGCGAGCCCCTCGATCACCGGTCCGACATCTACTCCCTCGGTTGCACGTTCTACCACCTGCTGACCGGGGCGCCGCCGTTCGGGGGAGACTCGGCGATGAACATCATCGTGAGCCATATCACGCAGGAGCCGGAGCCGATCGCTCAACGCCTCCCCACGATCGATCGGCGCATGGCCGAACTCATCCACAAGATGATGCGCAAGAGCCCCCTCGACCGCTTCCAGGACTACGCGCAACTGCAGGAAGCGATCACCAACGTTCGCTCTCCCGGTAGCTCGACCTCCTCGACGCAGCTCGACGGGAGCGCGGGCCGCATCGTCCTTCTCGTCGACAATCCATCGACCGCGGAGCCGAGCAACTCGATGGGACTCAAGCAGCTGTCGGTCGCCGATGTGAACCTCGAGCTCGGTCGCCACGAGAAAGCGCTGGGCCTCTACGAGAAGGTGCTCGCCGAGAACCCCGCTCTCGAGGTGGAGCTCGGCTTCCGGATCCTCAAGATCCACCAACAGCGAGGCGACGAGGAGCAGGCGCGTGAGTGGACGCGACGAATCCTGAGACTGACCGGGGATCCGAAGGAGCGCTTCTACTGCCGCTGGAAACTCCTGTCCGAGCACCTCGGACGGTTCGACGATGCGCTGGAGGGGATGGCGGAGACCTTGCAAGATCTGCTGGAGGACGAGACCCCACCGGAGCTCAACGTCGAGCGGCTGCGTCAGCGACACCGCGAGCTCACGGAGCTCGGCAAGAAGCTCTCGAGGGAGCGGGAGACGGGACTTCTGCTGATCCGGAAGAGTGGCGACCTACAGATCGAGCTCGACTGAGCGGAGCGGTAGGGGTCCCGCCGGTGTTCGCATCTCGAACACCCGCCTCGACCGAGGATCGAACAGGGAAGAAATCGAACGGGAACGCCCTCATGATCGACGTGACCGAGAAAGTCCTCTGGGTCCTGGCCCTGCTCCTGCTACTCGCCCTCGGAGGCGTGTACTTCCTGCTGGGCACCAAGTCGGCGATCCCCGCGATCGCCATGCACGGTCGCAACACGTCGAAGGATGAGGTCACCAAGATCCTCGGCGCGGAGCAGGTCAAGTCGCTGGACGCGGCGCTGAGAGCGAACCCCCGCGAAGGCGACACCGACAAGCAGTACGAGCGGACGGCCGAGAAATACCGTGTCGTCAATCGGGCGACCTTCGATCGGTTCTCGAACCTCAACGACGCGTTCCAGGAGGTCAAGAAGTACTCCAGCAGCGTGGTCGACAACGACGATGGCTCGAACTCGCTGGAGATCTTCGATCTCGGCGAAGCCAGCACGCTGACCAACCTCGGTTTCGAGGACCACGACATCATCGACTACATCGACGGGGAGAAGATCGACTTCTCCAATCCGATCGAAGGACGACAGCTCTTCCAGGCGCTGCGGGATCGCATGGAACAACAGGGCTATCTGAAGATCGACATCCGCCGCCGCTCGAAGCCCACCAAGGTGATCGTGACGCTCGACAAGCTCCCCCCGATGTGACGAACCCAGCGCACGAGCCCGATCGAAGAGCGACGAGGAGTAGCGATGGTCCGGGACGATCTGCTCATCTGGATGGACCTGGAGATGTCCGGCCTCGATCCGCGACGCGAGCGGATTCTCGAACTGGCATGCCTGGTCACCGACAGCGAGCTGCAGGTCGTGGCCGAAGGCCCCGAGATCGTGATCCGACAGAGCCGCGAGTTGCTCGACGGCATGGATGACTGGAACCGGGAGCACCACGGGGAGTCCGGGCTCGTCGATCGCGTGCTCGCCTCCGAGGTCGATGAGGCCGCGGCGGAAACGACGGTGATCGAGTTCCTCGCCGAGATCGTCACCCCGAGAACTGCCCCCCTGGCGGGAAACTCGATCCACCAAGACCGCCGTTTCATCCAGGAGTACATGCCGCGCCTCGACGAGCTCCTCCACTACCGGAACGTCGACGTCTCGACGATCAAGGAGCTCGTCCGGAGGTGGCAGCCGGTGGTCTTCGAGGGTGCTCCGGTCAAGCGGGGATCCCACCGCGCCATCGACGACATCCGAGAGTCGATCGAGGAGCTCCGCTACTACCGCCAGAGAGCGTTCCGCTGACGCGGAGCCGCGCCGGCGAACGACCACCGAGCGAGCGTGTCCCACGACCCTCGGCGAGATCGCGAACGGTCAGGCGAGTTCGCTCT
>JAGQRC010000316.1 GCA_020425835.1 Planctomycetota bacterium
ACGATCGCTTCCGCGGTCGCGGGCACCTTCGGGCTGCCGAACTCGAGCTTGCCGTGATGGCTGAGCACCAGGTGCTTGAGCTCGATGAGCGTCTCAGCGTCGAGGTCGGGGACGCTCCGGGCGGCTTCGTCGATCCACTGCGTGACCATCGCGATGTGACCGATCAACTGTCCCTCGGTCGTGTACGAGAACCCGGCTCGATAGTCGAGCTCTCCGATCTTGCCGAGGTCGTGGAGCACGATCCCCGCGATCAAGAGGCCGCGATCGAGCCAGGGGAAGTGATCCGCGACGCCGAGGGCGAGCTTCGCCAACGACAACACGTGCTCGAGCAAGCCGCCGATGTAGGCATGGTGCATCGTCTTGCCGGCGGGTGCGCCGCGGAGTCCGGGCCAACCGTCCGGGCGCTCGAGGACACGTTCGACCAACGCTCGCACGGGAGCGCGCTCGATCGAGCCGATGAGACGGCGGAGCTCATCGACCATCGCGTCGATGGAGTATCTCGAGCGCGGCAGGAACTCCGCGGGGTCGACTTTGGCGTCATCCGCACTGAGAGAGGTCATCTCGTCGACGATGATCTGCAGGTTGCCCTGGTACTCTTCGACACGCCCGGAAGCGAAGAGGAACGGATTCCGCTCGATCTGTCGGTACTCCTCCGGATTGGACTCCCACCTCAGCGCGCGGACCGAGCCCGTGTAGTCGCGAAGGACGAGCTGCAGGAAGTGCGATCCGTTGCGCGCCTGCTTGAAGTTGGCCGACTCGACGAGGAACACGTCGCTGACCGACATGCCGCGCTTCAGGTCCTTCAGGAAGGTTCGTCCCATGCTCTCGACTCGCTCTCGTTTCGGTGGGGCGGATCATCCAAGAAGTGAGTCCCAAGTCAAACGGACCCAAGCCTCGCTCTCGCTCGATCGGTCGGGTCTCGGTGGACTCCGGACCCCCGGCTTGCGCGGCCGTCGCGCACCCCGGACAATTGCGCCCCATGGCTCATGATGAAGACCCGATCGATGGGGGTCGGTCCGGCGGGCCGAGTTCGAGCGGCCCGATTCCGCTCCCGTCTTCCCGACCCATCGTGCCGACGGGGCACGACACGCTGAGGATCATCCGAGAGGATCCCGAGACGGCGGTGGGTCGACTGCGGGCGCGGATCTTCTCCGGGGCTGCCGACTACCGCACGTGGCACAACCTGGCGGTCGCTCTCAACAATCGGGGCGACCGGGAGCGGGCGATCGACGCCGCCAAAACGGCGATCGAGAAGTCGCCGGGTTCCGCGATCTCCCACCTGCTGCTCGGGATCCTGCTGCGCGACTCCGATCGTTTCGACGAGGCGCTCGTCGCGTTCCGCGAGGTCGAGGCGCTCGATCGCGAGTTCCCCCGTCTGCACGCCAATCGCGGGGTCGTCTACTTCTTTCGCGGCGAGTCGGATCGCGCTGCCGAGGCGCTCGAGGCCGCGATCCGCCGAGACCCCGGGGATCGGCTCTCGATGTTCAACCTGGCGGTCGTCGAGGTGGCGCGGAAGCGATTCCCCGCGGCGCAGTCCTGCTTCGAGCGGCTCGCTCGGCTCGAGCCGGAGCGCGCGTCGTTCTACCATCAATTCCTCGTCGAGCTCGGGCGCGTGCAGGTGGTCGAGGAAACGCTGAGCCAAGCCCACCGGATCAAGAACTTCCTCGGTATCGTCGGGGATCGTCTCCGCCGATTCGCCGATCGGATCGAGGACGATCTCGGCGAAGCGACGCGCCACGAACTCGCCGAGATCCGCGACGACCAGGAGCGGATCTACTCCGACATGGTGGTCTTCCTCGGAGCGATCCAGCCCCGCCCGATGCGACTGGAGTCGATCGATCTGAGCGCGCTGATCGAGCGCATCGTCTTCGTCGCGTCCACCGCGGGGAACGGTGTTCGAATCCGCCGGAGCTACGAAGACGGGCTCGCGCCGATCCAGTGCGACGTCGACATGGTCCAGGAGGCCTTCCTCAACGTTCTCCTCAACGCGATCGATGCCGTGCTCGCGGTCGATGCCGATGAGGGGGCGGCGCTGGAGGTCGGTATCGAGGTCCGCAGTCAGGAACCGCCGACCGAGGGCGTCATCGTCGAGTTCCGGGACCGCGGAGTCGGGATCCCGCCGGAGCGGCTGGAGAGGATCTTCCAGTTCGGCTTCACGACGAAGCCTCTCGGGTCGGGCATCGGTCTGGCGCACACGCGCCGGATCATCGGCGACCACGGCGGGGCGATCTGCGTCGAGAGCGTCGTCGGAGAGGGAACCGTCGTCCGGTGCAGTCTTCCCCGCAACCCGAGTGTGTGCGAGAACCTCGTCAACCTGAGCATCCGATCGCAGCTGTTGATCGAACCCCAAGGCCTCATCCTCGAAGAGGGCGGGCAGGACATGGGAATATGACGGCGTCGGTCCTTTCGCGCCGGGTTCCCGCTCCGGTCCTCGGGCATCGCCCTCTCCTTCCTCGTGTCTTCCCCCGTGCAGCCCGGAGATTCGCATGACCCAGCGCCCATCGACGAAGACCACCAACACGATTCTGATCGTCGACGATCAGAGGGAAGTGCGAGACTACGTTCGCCGGGTGCTCGAGGAACGCGGCTATCGCGTGCTCGAGGCAGAGGACGGCGAGCGGGGGATCGAACGGTTTCGGGAGTCGGCCGACGCGCTCTCGCTCGTGATCCTCGACCTCGACTTCGGGATCGGTGCCGCGACCGGACTCGAGATCCTGCGCGACATGAAGCGCACTCGCGACGAGATCCCGGTGATCATCCTGACCGGCAAGGGCTCCGCGTCCCAAGGCGCCGAGGCGACCCGGCTCGGCGCCGCCGATGTCCTCGAGAAGGATGTCTACATCGAGCAGAACCTCGACGCCTCGGTCGAGAAGATCGCGCGGCTGATGAAGGTGGTCGAGGAGAACCGACGACTCGTCGCCGAGAATCAGCGGCTCCGGGTGATGACGGACTTCTACGAGAGCCAGTTCCGTCTCAAGTACACGCTGGTGGGGGAGAGCGCGGCCCTGCTCGGTGTCATCGACGAGGCGCGCCGCATCGCCAACATTCCACGCCCGGTCCTGATCCGCGGAGAGCGCGGCACGGGGAAGGAACTCGCGGCGGCGCTGATCCACTATTCGAGCGACCGACACGACAAGCCGTTCATCACCGTCAACTGCGCCGCATTCCACGGGAACCTCCTCGAGAGCGAGATCTTCGGGCACGAGAAGGGGGCGTTCACCGGCGCCGACAAACGGAAGATCGGCCGGTTCGAGTTGGCCAACGGCGGGACGCTGTTCCTCGACGAGATCGGCAACATGGCGCCGGACTTCCAGGAGAAGATCCTCCGCGTCATCGAGTACCAGCAATTCGAGCGGGTCGCCGGGACCGAGACGATCGAGGTGGACGTTCGGCTGGTGGCGGCGACGAACGCGGACCTCGAGGCGAAGATGGCCGACGGTTCCTTCCGGCCGGACCTCTACGATCGACTGAGCTTCAAGGTGCTCCGACTTCCGTCGTTGCGGGAGCGCCGCGGAGACGTTCCGTTGCTCGTCGAGCACTTCCGCGCGTCCCTGATCGCAGAGATCCCCTGGGTCACGGACCGGACCTTCTCCGAGGGAGCGATCGCCCGACTGGACCAGCACGCCTGGCCGGGGAACGTCCGCGAGCTGAAGAACGTGGTGGAGCGGCTCCTCTGTGCGAGCGATCAGCCCGTCATCGAGCGTTCCGAGGTCGAGGCGGAGCTCGGGGCGGGAGCGGAGATCGTCTCCACGGCGGCGACCTTCGCGGAGATCATCGCCGAGAAGGAGATCGAGCTCGTGCTCGCGGCGCTCGCCGAGACGGGCGGGAACCAGCGGCAGGCCGCGGACCGGCTCGAGCTGACCTACGACCAGTTCCGTCATCTCTACCGCAAGCACGGCATCCGCGAGCTCTTCGGCAAGTCGGAGTGATCGACGGACACGGGAGCGGGCGCAACCGGCGCGTCGACCTCCCGCGATGACCCGCGGTTGACAATGGCCGGGTATCCCTTCGCAGTTCGTCGGGCGTCGCCACCTGCTTGGTGTAGACTGGCGCCGACGTCGACAAGAGTACGGTGAACGCGGGGAGTCCGGATGGAGCAGGTCATGGTTAGCGGATCGGGTGGGAACGACGACGGGGTGGGCCGGGGGGCAGGCTGGCATGCTCCGATCCTCGGGCTCGGGGCGCTCGCCCTGGTCATGGTCCTCGTCGGTCCTGCGACCGCGGACGACTCGATCAACCTCCTCCTGGAGACGGGGGAGCACCTGCAGGGTCGAGTCGTCGACCTCGGCGGGCCGACCCTCGAAGTCGGACGCCGTGGTGGCGCGAATCACATCGCCAAGAGCCGGGTCGCCCGCTGGACCTACGTGCCCCCGGAGGGGGATCGCGAGCTCCAGCCGGTCCTCGTCCTCCGGAACCGACACGAGATCTCGGGCGACATCGAGTTCCAGGAGGACACCCGTGAGTGGCTGATCCGGCTCGACGTCGGACAAGCGAAGTACGGTGCGGACAAGGTGCTGCGCCTGATCCAGCCCAATGGCAGTTGTTCGGACGGTGGCTTCACGCCTCGGGGGAACTTCGCCGACCGAGCTCGTGCCGCGATCGAGAAGGTGCGCAGTGATGAGCCACTGCGCCAGCGCGAGGGGCGAGAGTTCTTGACCCGTGCAGGCTTCTTCGCGCTGCGTTACCTGGAAGAGGCGCTCGAAGAGAAGGGGAACGGTGACCCGGATCCCGGCGGTCGGCTGATCGACATCGCCACGCGCGAACGGGTTCGTGTCGCGCTCCCGGAGGTCGTCGCCGAGCGCTTCCCCGATCTCGTCGAGACACTGTTCAGCGGTTCCACCGACGATCGTCTCGCACGGATCCGAGAGGCGTTCTTCGAGGTCGGCTCCGAGATCTTCCCCCTCTATGTCGTCCTGTTGCTCGACGCGCGCCAACCTCCCGAGTTGCGCGGCTACATCATCGATCTGTTCCAGCGGACCCAGCGGATCGAGGAACTCGCCCGCGTCTACGGTTCTTCGACCGGCAAGGCGCAACTCGCCGCGGCGATCGCTCTCGGTGACGCCGGAGCCTACGTCGGAGTGGGGACCTTGATCGAGGCGCTCGGCATCGATGACCTCGAGGTCCGGAAGCTCGCGCTCCAGAAACTCGTGGAGTACACGGGAGAGAGCTTCGAGTTCGACCCGGAGCGACCCGCCTCCGAGCAGACGGAAGCCATCGAGGAGTGGAAGAAATGGTGGGACGAGAACCATCGCGCTGCCGAGGAGTCCCTGGTTCGGCT
>JAGQRC010000317.1 GCA_020425835.1 Planctomycetota bacterium
TCGGCTCGCGTCGCATCGACCTGCGCGGTGGCGGCGTCGACGGCCGCGCGACGCGACTCGACCCGTGCCTCCGCTTCGGCGCGCGCCCGCGCATCCAGGCGGTTCGGAGGAAGGGGATCGAGCGCGGCGATGGTCTGCCCGGCCGTCACGTCATCGCCGACATCGAGGTCGACCCGTTGGAGCATTCCGGGAACGGGGGCGGAGACGACATATCGATCGACGACGCGGGTCTTGCCCTCGGCGCGAAGCGTCGCACGCAACGGTCCGCGGTCGACGCGGGCGGATTCGACCGACACCGGCCGAGGAACGAAGCCGAAGGCGATCACCGCGACCACGACGAGTCCGATGACAGCGAGCCCGATCTTCCGGCCGGTCGTGCGACTCATCGATCCGTCATCCCGTGTAGCTGTTGGAGACCCAGTTCAGTCCGTAGCCCACACCATCGAGTGCGGCCGCCGCGAGTCGATGGACCCACGCAGAGCGGCGACCCCACCAAGCGAGCGCCGGCTCACGGACCCCGCGCAAGAGGGCGATGCTGTGGACCGCCGCCGAGGTGTCCACCAGCGGGACCGTCCAACCGGCGAAACCGTCGAGCGAACTCCCCGTGGAGATCAGCGCCGTCGAGGCTCCCGTCGGGGCGACGAGCAACAGGGCGTCGTTCAAGGAGACCTCGACTCGATCCAGCGCACGGGGCATGCGCTGCGCTCGTAGTCGGGGAGGGGGCGCCCCGACAGCTCCCACGCCTCGAGGGTCAGGGTCCACACCATGTCGAGACGTTCCTCGGCAGTCGTGCGGCTCGAGAGATCGTCGTCGGCCGCTGCGTTCAGCGTCGTGCGACGCACCGGCCAATTCCGTCGGCCCGCGGCGCGTGCCGCTGCGGAATCAGAGTCGGATGGAGTCATGACGGGATTCTAACGGATCGGCGACCGCAACCGATAGGGGCGGTTCCAGGTCGCTCACTTCGCGCGCGTGCTCGACCCATCCCGGCGGTCTCGTGGGAAGTCTCCACTGGTTCGCCTCGTATCGGTCAACCCGCGGGCCTGGTCATCGCCCGCGTGTGTCACCGGTCACTCGCGATCAACGCGGTGCCCCCAACGATGTCATCCACACCCCGAGATCCCAGCCGAGGTTCCACCCGGTCGCGGCGCGGAGGACTTGGCCCCGTGTCCGTGACAGACACGTCCCAAGTCGATATCGCAATCGCCCTTGGTGAGGCGAACTTCCTGCGCCTTTCGGCGATGCCCGATCTGCCTCGGGTCAGGTCGTTCTCGAAGTGCCGCAGTACTTCCGGACCCGACCCTGGGAGGATCAGCGGCAGGCCATCTCGATCGAACTCATGGTGTAGACTCGAGGTCGGTCCTTGCCAACGACCACGAGCAACGTGCCATCAGGAGACAGACTCAGCCCGTCGAGCGGGCGTGCCGATGCGGGGACTTCGAGCGTTCCGAGAGTCTTGCCCGTCTTGGTCTCGAAGAGACGCAAGTCCTCGGCACACGTGAGGAACTTCGCTCCGTCGCGAGTGAACTCGAGATCGTAGATGCCGCGCTTGTCAGCGGTGGGCCAGGTGGCGATGGGGCGCATGTCCTTCCGGCGTCGGATCCTCACCGAGCCGATGGCGGAGACGGTCGCTACCCATTCGCCCGTGGGATCGAAACGCGTCATCGCTCGTCGAAACCGCTGGGGAACCGCTTCCCGAGCCTCTGTGCCGACGAGTTCCCAGCCCTTCTCGCGTCGTTTCCAAAAGTGCAGTTTCGGTCTTCCGGCGATGATCCATGTTCCCTTGGGATCCATGTCGAAGCACCACAACGTCCCGGCTGGAGAGGTCGTCTTCTGGCGGCTGATCAGGCGCTCCGAGAGGGTCCAGTCCTCAGTGCGATACACCAGGGCATCCGCCGCCTCCTCACCGTCGCTGACCGCGACGACCATCGATGCAGCGTCGGGAGTGAACGAGGGCGCGGTTGTCGCCGCCGCCAAGCCGAGAGCCTCGACGTCGATCGACGTCGCGAGAGTCCAGTCCGTGGTCTTCCAGACCTGCACCTTCTTGGCGCTCCGAACAGCAAGCCAGCGACCCTCGGGAGAGAACCGGAGCGACTGCGTGACTCGGGATTCCTCGAGGACTCTCTTCTCACTCCAGGACTCCGTGCTCCAGATCCGGACGAATCCTTTCTGATCTCGGAACGCGACGAGCGGCGCTTTGGGATGGAACTCGACGAGGTCGGCTCCCTCCGGAAGTTGATGGATCGGAGCGGGGATCTCGGCGCTGAAGGCGAGTTGGGGGAAGCAAGAAACGACAGCCAGGATGATCCAGGCACCGAAGTGGCGATACCGGGCCGCGACACAGAGCACGATGGTATTCATGGGTTTCCTCAGAGCTGCGGTCGACGTCGAGCCCGCCGGGAGCCGACTCCGATGCTCGGTGACCAGCTGTAGATCGAGTCCGTTCGACGTCGACCCGGACCTATCGGCCGCACTCGTCTCGCCGATGAACGGATTGCGACTTCGCGCGACGCGGATCATGAACGGTGTGGGACGACGCCTTGGACTCGGAGGGACCATCAACCTACGGCTTCACGAGCCCTGGGTCAATCCTCCGAGCACGGACAGGCGTACGGGTGAGTACGTTGAACTCGTTTCGTGACCGTCACGGTGGCTCGCTCACTCCGGTGTCTTCAGCGATTCGACGAGGTCGAGTTGACCCAGCTTGCGTCGGACGACGAGGGCGGAGATGGCGCCCGAGATGATGATGATCAGCGCGGAGAAGCTGTAGGTGCTCGGGTCGACGACCAGGCGCATTCGGAAGAGGTCGGTCTGGAGGCCGGTGGCGACGATGGCGCTCAGGCCGTAGCCGATGACCCACCCGATCGGGATCGCCGCGAGGGTCAGGATCGCGAGCTCGGCGATGACGATCGTCGAGATCTCGCCGCGCGTGAGTCCCAGGACGCGGAGGCTCGCGAGCTCGCGCTGCTGCTCGGCCACGGAGATCTGCGCGCTGTTGTAGACGACGCCGAACGCGATCGACATCGCCAGGAGCGTGTTGAAGAAGGCGAACGTGAGGAGTTGGTTGACGATCGTGTCCATGAAGTTGCGCATCTGGGATCGCAGCGCGGCGGTTCCCGCCACGCGAGGCCGAGCGTCGAGCGCGTCGAGCACCTCTTGCTCCCGCTCGGAGTCGACCGCGAGATAGGCGCCGGTCATCGCCGGTCCCTCGCCGATGAGCTCGGACAGAGCGTCCAGCGACATGATCGCGGAGACGCCGATGAACTGCGTGGTGATCCTCGCGACCGGGACCTGGCGGATCGCGCGTCGTCCTTCGAGGACCTCGACGGTGATCCAGTCGCCCGGCTGGCAGTCGAGGTCCCGAGCGAGGTGATCGGTCAGGACGACGCCGTGCTCCGGCAGCGGAATGGGGTTCAAATCGGCATCCAGGAGGCGCTGCAGATCGCTGTCCGGCTCGACGCCCTGCAGTGCGAGCCGATGCTCGTGTTGGCGATGGCGCAATCGCACCGGCACGTTGCGGTAGACCTCGACCCGCTCGACGCCGGGAAGGCTCCGGAGCTCGTTGCCGGCGCGGGACGATGTCGGCTCGACCAAGGTCACCGAGATGTCCTCGCGCTGGATCCGCCAGAACTGGATCTGGATCAGGTACTGGATCGAGTCGTTCATGAACATGCCGAGGACGAGGATCGCGCAACCGAACGCGATACCGACGATCGACAGGAACGCTTTACCCGGCGTGCGCTCGAGATGCCGAATGACCATGCGGGCCGAGGGCGAGAGAAAACGCTGGAGACCGATGCGTTCGACGATGCTGACCCGATACTTCGCCGGCGGAGCCGGGCGCATCGCCTCGGCGGGGGGGAGCTTGGCGGCGCGTCGCACCGCGAAGATGTTCCCCGCCGCCGCCGCACCCGCCGCGACTCCGATCGCCAGGAGCACGACCACGGGACGCAGCGTGTACTCGAGATCGGGAAACTTGTAGTAGCGGGCGTACATGTGGCTCAGACCCTCGCCGAACTCCGTTCCCATCCAGACCCCGATCGCACAGCCGAACGCGACGATCGTCAGGACCAGCTCCAGGTAGTGGAGACCGACCGCCCAGTTCGAGTAGCCGAACGCCTTCAGAGCGGCGATCTGCTCGCGCTGGGTCTGGATCAGCCGATGGGTGACGACGTTCAACAGGAAGGCGGCGACGCCGAGGAAGACCATCGGGAACATGATCGCCATCTGCCGGAGTTGCCGGAACTCCTCGTGGAGGAAGCGGTGCGACAGTTGGTCTTCGCGCAGGTAGGCGCCGAGCCCGCCGTACGGCTGGATCACATCGTCGACGGCGTCGAGCACGTCCTCGGCCACCGCATCGTGGGTCAGCCGGAACGAGAGATCGTTGAAGGCGCCGTGGAGATCGTACGCCTGCGCGAGCGCTTCCTCGCCCATCCAGACGATGCCGTAGGCCGCGAAGTCGGGAATGATGCTGCTCGGCGCGATCTGATAGATGTACTCGGGCGAGAGCACGATCCCGACGATGCGGAGCTCGCGGAGGCGACCGTTGATGATCGCGGAGAAGGTGTCGCCCGGGACGAAACCGTGCGCCTCGGCGAACGCCTCGCTGATGGCGACCTCATCCTCGCGCTCGGGATCGGGTAGCCCACCCTGTCGGATGTAGAGATCGTTGAGAACGGGCCGGAGGTCGCGAGGGAGCGAGATCAGCTGGGCGGTGACCGGATCGTCGTAGTTCTCGATGTCGAGGTTCACCCGGGCGACGACGCGCGTCGAGACGCGGTCGATGCCGGGGATCTCCTCGAGTCGCTCACGGATGATGTTGGGTGCCCGAACGAGGGAGGCGAAGCCGTCGGCGAAGCGCGCTCGCGCGTAGAAGTTGTCCCGCGTGATCTGCAGGCTGTCGAGGGTGGAGACCGACATCACGAGCGTCGCGATGCCGCTGGCGATCACGAAGGCGATGGCGACCGCCTGTCCCTTCATCGTCCAGAGGTTGCGCAGGATCTTGCGGTGGAGGGTTCCGATCGGGAGTCGGCTCAGCATCACCAATGGAGCTCTCGCGGAGACTTCTTGTGCGTGTTGGCGTGCGCCTCGGCGATGTTCCCGTCGACGAGCCGGACGACGCGGTCCGCCATCGCGGCGATGTCCGCGTTGTGGGTGATGATCGCGGTCGTGGTGCCGAGCTCGCTGTTGATGCGCGCCAGCGCCTCCAGCACGATGACGCCCGTCTTGGAATCGAGCGCGCCGGTCGGCTGGTCGCACAGG